>CAJKXG010000001.1 GCA_905203795.1 uncultured Oscillospiraceae bacterium
TGCAGCGTTTCGGCGGCACGCTGACCTTCGGCTATTTCAGCACAGCGTATGAGATTTACACTCCGATCTACGTGATTGCGACCGCCGGACTGCCGGTGGCGGTGTCCCGTCTGGTGTCCGAACGGGTGGCGCTCGGACGGTATCGGGATGTAAAAACCATTTATGGCGTGGCGCGTTCCGCCTTTTTGCTGACCGGCACGATCGGGTTTATCGCGATGCTCATCGCCTCCTTCCTGTATCCGGTGTATGTGGCGGGCAACGCGGAAAGCCGTTGGGCCATGATGGTCATGGCGCCGGCGGTGTTCTGCTGCTGTATGGTATCGGCGCACCGCGGATTGTACGAAGGCATGCGCAATATGACGCCGACAGCGGTATCGCAAGTCATCGAGGCGTTGGGCAAGCTGGTGCTGGGACTGGGGCTGGCGTACATCGGTCATCGGCTCGGTTGGAAAGAGCCGTTCGTTGCCACCGCCGCCATGGCAGGCGTCACCATCGGCACGATTTTCGCGCTGCTGTATATGATGGTGCGCTATCATCGTCACGGTACCGGCATTGCCCAAAGCGAGCTCATTTCCTCGCCGCCGTCTATCACGCGCAAAAGCGCTTTGAAAATGCTGCTCGCCATTGCCATTCCTGTGGCACTCGGCTCAGTCGCCACACAGCTGACCAATTTGATCGACGTCGCCTCGTTGCAAAGATGTCTCAAAAATGTCATCACCGATAACGGCGATACGATCCGCGCCATGTATGAGACGCAATTGACAGCGGACGGGGTGGACAACAGCGTGAAGGAAATAGCCACATGGCTATACGGTAACCGTGGTATCGCCATGACCTATGTCAATCTGATTCCCAATTTGACGTTGACATTCGGCATCAGCGCCTTGCCCGCGATCACAGCCGCTTGGGCGATCAAGGATCGCAGACAAATTCGTTCCACGGTGGAATCCGTGTTGCGTATTACCCTGCTGTTGGCGATGCCGTCCGGTATCGGCATGGCGATGCTCGGCAAACCGCTGATGTATTTGATCTACAATGAATCGGTTGCGTCTGTGGTCGGACCGTTGCTGAACGTGTTGGGCATTGCGGTGATTTTTATTTGCTTGATCGCGCCGATCAACGCCATCTTTCAAGCGGTCGGTCGTGCCGATCTGCCGGTGAAAATCATACTGGTGGGCGGCGTTGTCAAACTGGCACTCAATTTGATACTGGTGAGCATCCCTTCCGTCAATATCATGGGCTCCGCCATCAGCACGCTGGCGTGTTATGTGGTCATGGTTGTGATCAGTATGGTGATGCTTCTGAAAACCGTGCGCATTCGTCTGCATTTCGGAACAGTGGTGCTGAAACCGCTGGTCGCGGCATTGCTTTGCGGGCTTTCTGCGTACGGCGTCAACTATTTGCTGTGCGCCATGTCCCTGAATCAACGCATTTCGGTGCTGATCGCCTTGATTTGTGCCGTCATTGTGTATATTTTTGCTCTCCTGTTTTTGAGAATTCTGACGAAAGATGATGTTTTGATGCTTCCAAAGGGAGAAAAAATCGCGCAACTACTTGCAAAATATCACTGGATAGGGTAAAATAGTGTTCAGAATGAGTTGAAGGTGCTGAATATGCCGCATAAGTTTCCGATAAAAGAGCAGTATACGATCGATGATTTGATCGAAATCATGGCGATTCTTCGTTCGCCGACAGGCTGTCCGTGGGATCGTGAACAAACACATGAAAGCATCCGTTCCAATTTGCTGGAGGAAACACACGAGGCGATCGAAGCCATCAACGCCAAAGACCTCGACGGTCTGAAGGAAGAGCTCGGCGACGTGCTGATGCAGGTGATCTTTCACGCGCAGATGGAAGAAGAAGCGGGCCATTTCACCTTTGACGATGTGGCGGACGGGGTTTGTAAAAAGCTGATCGTGCGGCATCCGCATGTGTTTGGCGATACGTCTGCCGAGGATTCTGCCGCCGTGTTGCGCAATTGGGACGCCATCAAACGCAAGACGAAGGGGGAAGGCACGACCCAAGCGGATCTGCTTCGCAATGTGCCGCGTTCTTTGCCGGCACTGATGCGAGCGGGCAAGGTGCAGAATCGTGCCAAACGCGTGGGCTTCGATTGGCCGGATGTGTCCGGCGCATTGGAAGCGCTCGACAGCGAGTTGGCAGAGTTTCACGAAGCGGTTGCGAGCGGTGATCCTGCGGCAATCGAAGAAGAATTGGGCGATCTGCTGTTTTCCGCCGTCAACGTATCCCGTTTTGTGGATACCGATGCGGAACAGTCGTTGACGACTGCCACCGATAAATTCATCCGTCGCTTTGATCGGGTGGAACAGCTCGCGGCAGAACGCGGGATTGAGTTGTCGTCAGCCACATTGGAAACGTTGGATGCCTTGTGGGCGGAGGCAAAACAACAAACAAAATAAACCGTCCGTTCCAACTTGTCCAAGCGCGGTGCGCATGCTATGCGACCCGTTGGTGATAAAGCGTAAAGCTACGCTGAAATTTATGGAGGTATGTGAAAATGAAGAAAGTGGAATTGATTGCATCTGTTGCGGAGAAAACCGGTCTGACGAAAAAAGACGCTGAAAAAGCTGTCGCGGCTGTTCTGGATTCCATCGTGGAAGCCGTTGCGTCCGGCGATAAGGTGCAGGTTGTCGGTTTCGGCACGTTTGAGGTTCGTACACGTGAGGCGAGAACCGGTCGTAACCCGCGCACGAAGGAGACCATCACCATTCCGGCTTCCAAACAGCCCGTGTTCAAAGCCGGCAGCGCTTTCAAGGATGCCGTTGCGAAGTAATTAGCAGGACTATGAAGAAGCCGCCCTTTATACGGGCGGCTTCTTATGTCTTGATAAAACGAGAGGAGACATATCATGCGGTTGGATAAATATTTGAAAGTATCCCGTCTGATCAAGCGACGCACCGTGGCAAACGAAGCGTGCGATGCCGGACGGGTATTGGTCAACGACAAACCGGCACGCGCCTCGTATGACGTGAAAGTCGGCGATGTGTTGTCGATCCAGCTTGGCGCGAGAGAACTGCGGGCTGAGGTAGTTGCTGTGGAAGAGACGGTTGCCAAAAACGACGCTGCCTTGCTGTATAAACTGCTGTAGATGAAGTTTTCAAAAGAAAGTCCGTCAAAGGACTTGCGAAAGCCGAAAAGCTGTGGTACAATAACGGGAGTGTTTTCGGCACGTCGTCCACGAGCATTTGCGGGCGTGGCGGAACGGCAGACGCGCCGGTCTTAGGAGCCGGTACTTCGGTGTAAGGGTTCAAGTCCCTTCGCCCGCACCACACCTGCGGTGAGCAAGTCGCGCACCGCAGGCTTTTCTTTTTGTTTATCCACAGATTCCCGCGTTTTGTCCGACATATTTTCTGTTACATTGTGCCGCCGTCGCGGTCAGCGCCTTGACCGCAACGGCGGCAATCACTTCGCATACTTTTTCACGTAATACGTCAAAACAGCAAGAAAGGTCGAGAGATCCGTTTCCCGTTGTAGTAGGATAAACGCATCGGAGGTGAAGCGTGTGACGGAGCAAATATTGGCGGTACAGCGGATGCAGGAGTACATCGACGCCCATTCGGACGAGACGATCAATCTTGCGCAATTATCGGAGGTGTCCTTGTTTTCCCCATGGCATTCCTACAGACTTTTCAAGGAACACACCGGTTTTACCGTGGCGGAATACAGCAGACGATTGCGCCTATCCAAGTCCGCTTTGCGGCTGAAAGACAAGAACTGCCGCATTGCCGATGTGGCCTTTGACATGGGATTCGGCAGCGTCGATGGCTATCAGCGGGCATTCCGCCGCGAGTTTGGCTGCAACCCGACCGAATACGCCAAATCAAGACCGCCCATCACACTCTTCGTTCCTTACGGTGTCAAATTTAAACACATGGAAAAGGATGCGATCGACATGGAAAATGTACAAAGTGTTTTTGTTCAACTGATCCGCAAGCCCGCACGGAAAGCGATCATTAAGCGCGGGGTCAAGGCAGAGCAGTATTTTGATTACTGCGCAGAGGTCGGCTGCGATGTGTGGGGATTGCTGATGAGCATGGATTCTCTTGACGGTGAACCTGTTTGTCTGTGGCTGCCGGAACGATTCAAAAAGCCGAACACCTCCACCTATGTGCAGGGTGTGGAAGTGCCGCTGGATTACCAGGGCATTATCCCGGATGGCTTCGATGTCATCGAACTGCCGGCGTGCCAATATCTGATGTTTCAGGGGGAACCGTTCCGCGAAGAGGAGTACGACAAAGCGATTTTGGCAGTACAGCACGCGATGGATAAATACGATCCGACCACGATCGGTTATGTGTGGGACGATGACAATCCTCGTATTCAGCTGGAACCCATTGGAAAAAGAGGGTATATGGAACTGAAAGCAGTAATCGAAAAATAATCTCCTTAAACATCAAATAACAGCAAAAAAACAGCTCTTTCGGGGGCTGTTTTTTGCAAAATAATCGCGATGAATTTGCGTATAGCGGAAAGATCGTTTGCCGGCGAAACAAATAGCCGTCACAGACATAACGTTTCCTCGCGGTCGCATATATGTGAACTGAGGGGGAATGACGATGCTGAATGTCCTGTGGGCGGTTTTAATGCTGGTGTCCATCGTCGCGGGTGTGGTGAACGGGCGTATGGAGGAGGTCAACAACGCGCTGTTAGGGGGCGGTGGAGCGGCCATCACGTTGTCGCTGTCGCTCGGCGGCGCGATGTGCTTGTGGGGCGGCTTGCTCCGCGTGGCGGAAAAAGCCGGTGTGACCGAACGGCTGAGTAAATGGATGTCACCGCTAATGCGCCTGTTGTTTCCGGGATTGCCGCCGGACGGTGCGGCCTGTCGCGCCATTCTCATGAACATAGCGGCAAATTTGCTGGGACTCGGCAATGCTGCCACCCCGTTCGGCATCAAGGCGATGGAAGAACTGCAAGCCTGCAATCCGCGTCCGGATTACGCGTCTCGGCATATGATCACGTTTGTGGTATTGAATACCGCTTCCATTCAACTACTTCCCACCACGGTTGCCACGCTGCGCTTAGAAGCGGGTTCATCCAGCCCGATGGTGATCCTGCCCGCCGTGTGGCTGACTTCTATCGGCGCTGCTGCCATGGCGGTGCTGACCGCCAAATTGCTGGGAAAGGAGCGAACCCCACGTGCAACAACTGACCATCTGGGCGGTGCCGTTGTTCGTCACCGTCATACTGGGAGCGGGTCTCGTCAAACGGGTTGCCATATTTGACGAATTCACCACCGGTGCCGGAGATGGGCTGCGTACCTGCGTGCGGGTGCTGCCGTCTTTGGTCGCACTGATGACGGCGGTGGAAATGCTGCAAGCTTCCGGCATTACCGAACAAATCGCGTCGTTGCTGTCGTCTCCGGCAGCAGCAATCGGTTTTCCGCCGGAAGCATTGCCGCTGGCGTTTTTACGTCCGATCTCGGGTAGCGGTTCGCTTGCTGCACTCAAACAGGTGTTGTCTCACTATGGACCGGACAGCCATGCAGGGCTGGTCGCCTGTGTGCTGCAATGCTCCACCGAAACCACCTTCTACACGATGGCGGTTTACTACGGTGCGGTACGGGTGCGGCATACCCGCCACACCCTTGCGGCCGCGTCGATAGGGGATATCAGCGGCTTGATTTTTGCAGCGTTTACCGTGCGAATCCTGTTGCTTTGAACACAATTCCCTCTCGGATTGTGTATTTCTCACAAAGCGTGACTTCTTCGCTTGTTTATAATTATGTAAGCGGTCTCTTGACGATTGCTTTTATTCATGATAAACTTAAGCTACATTGTTAAAAAAATATCAAGCAAGTGAATTTTGCTTTTTGGTAGTTTCAGAAAGGATGGTCACGACGATGGAACGAGAGAGAATCGAAACGGTGGAGCAGTTGGAAGCGGCGCTGAAGCGCGTGAAAGCGGCACAGGCAGTGTATGCGACGTATACGCAGGAACAGGTGGACGCGATCTTTTTGGCGGCGGCAACGGCGGCGAATCGGATGCGCATCCCGCTGGCCAAAATGGCGGTGGAAGAAACCGGCATGGGCGTGGTGGAGGATAAGGTCATCAAAAACCACTACGCGTCGGAATATATCTACAATACATACCGCAACACCAAAACCTGCGGTGTGATCGAAGAGGATCAAGCGTTCGGCGTGAAGAAGATCGCCGAACCGATCGGCGTGGTAGCGGCGGTCATCCCGACCACCAACCCGACCTCCACGGCGATCTTCAAGACGCTGATCGCGCTGAAAACGCGCAACGCCATCGTCATCAGTCCCCATCCGCGCGCGAAGGAAAGCACCATCGCGGCGGCGAAAGTGGTGCTGGACGCGGCTGTGGCGGCGGGCGCACCGGAGGGGATCATCGACTGGATCGACGTGCCGAGTCTGGAGCTGACCAACACCGTGATGCGGGAAGCGGACATCATCCTTGCGACGGGCGGTCCGGGCATGGTGAAAGCGGCGTATTCCAGCGGCAAACCGGCGCTGGGCGTGGGCGCGGGCAACACCCCCGCCATCATCGACGACACGGCGGATATCCTGCTGGCGGTCAACTCGATCATCCATTCCAAGACGTTTGACAACGGCATGATCTGCGCGTCGGAGCAGTCGGTGATCGTGCTGGATAAGGTGTATGCGAAGGTGAAAAAGGAGTTTGCGGCGCGCGGCTGCTACTTCCTGAACAAAGAAGAAACCGAAAAGGTGCGCAAGGTGATCATCGTGAACGGCGCGCTGAACGCGAAGATCGTGGGACAGCCTGCGGCGAAGATCGCGGCGCTGGCGGATGTGACCGTGCCGGAAACCACGAAGATCCTGATCGGCGAAGTGGAAAGCGTGGAGCTGTCGGAGGAATTCGCACACGAAAAGCTGTCGCCGGTGCTGGCGATGTACAAGGCGAAGGATTTTGCCGATGCGCTGGATAAGGCGGAGCATCTGATCGCGGACGGCGGCTACGGACACACCTCGTCGGTGTATCTGAACACGGTGACCGAGCAGGCGAAGCTGGCGGAATTCGGCGAGCGGATGAAGACCTGCCGCATTCTGGTGAACACGCCGTCGTCGCAGGGCGGCATCGGCGATCTGTACAACTTCAAGCTGGCTCCGTCGCTGACGCTGGGCTGCGGCTCGTGGGGCGGCAACTCGGTCAGCGAAAACGTGGGTGTGAAGCATCTGCTGAATGTCAAGACGGTCGCCGAGAGGAGAGAGAATATGCTGTGGTTCCGTGCGCCGGAAAAGGTGTATATCAAGAAAGGCTGCCTGCCGGTGGCGCTGGATGAGCTGGGCGCCGTGATGGGCAAGAAAAAAGTGTTCATCGTGACCGACTCGTTCCTGTACAACAACGGGTACACCAAGGCGATCACGGATAAGCTGGACGAACTGGGCATCCGCCACACCACGTTCTACAACGTCGCGCCCGATCCGACGCTGGCGTGCGCCAAGGAAGGCGCGGCACAGATGGCGGCGTTTGAGCCGGATTGCATCATCGCCGTGGGCGGCGGCTCTGCGATGGACGCAGGCAAGATCATGTGGGTGATGTACGAGCATCCGGAAGCGGACTTCATGGATATGGCGATGCGGTTTATGGATATCCGCAAGCGCGTGTACACGTTCCCGAAGATGGGGGAGAAAGCGTACTTCATCGCGGTGCCGACGTCGGCCGGTACGGGTTCGGAGGTGACGCCGTTTGCGGTCATCACCGACGAGCAGACGGGTGTGAAATATCCGCTGGCGGATTATGAGCTGCTGCCGAAGATGGCGATCGTGGACGCGGACATGATGATGAACGCGCCGAAGGGGTTGACGTCTGCGTCGGGTATCGACGCGGTGACGCACGCGCTGGAGGCGTATGCGTCGATGCTGGCGACGGATTACACCGACGGTCTGGCGCTGCGTTCGCTGCAAATGATCTTCGAGTATCTGCCGCGCGCATACGACAACGGACCGAACGATCCGGTGGCGCGTGAAAAAATGGCGAATGCGGCGACAATGGCGGGCATGGCGTTTGCCAACGCGTTCCTCGGCGTGTGCCATTCGATGGCGCATAAGCTGGGTGCGTTCTACCATCTGCCGCACGGCGTGGCGAATGCGCTGATGATCGACGAGGTGCTGCGGTTCAATGCGGCGGAAGTGCCGACGAAGATGGGCACGTTCCCGCAGTATGACCATCCGCACACGCTGGCACGGTACGCCGAGGTGGCGGACGCGCTGGGTGTGAAGGGCAAGACCAACGAAGACAAGCTGAACGGTCTGATCGCGAAGATCGACGAATTGAAGGAAAAGATCGGCATCAAAAAGACGATCCGCGACTACGGTGTGGATGAACAGGAATTCCTGGCGCGTCTGGACGACATGTGCGAGCAGGCGTTCGACGACCAGTGCACCGGCGCCAACCCGCGCTATCCGCTGATCTCCGAGATCAAGCAAATGTACCTCAACGCCTATTACGGCGCGTGATCCCCATATTTTTCGGAAAGGACTGTCTTGTATGAATCTCGAAAAAGTCATTGCTGTCCGCAATAATAAAACCGTGTATCGCGACGGCGATAAGGTCATCAAGGTGTTTGACGAAGCCTATTCCAAGTCGGATGTCCTCAACGAAGCGCTGAACCAGGCGCGTGTGGAGGAGACGGCGCTGAACATTCCGCGCATTCTGGAAGTCACGAAAACCGACGGCAAGTGGGCGATCGTGTCCGAGTTTATCCCGGGCAAAACGCTGGCGCGCCTGATGGAGGAAGAGCCTGCGCGCGAGGACGAATATCTCAATCTGTTCGTCAATCTGCAAATGGAGATGCACGCGCAAAACTCGCCGCTGCTGAACAAGTTGAAGGATAAAATGAACCGCAAGATCTGCGAAACCACGCTGGACGCGACCACGCGGTATGAGCTGCATACGCGTCTGGAGGGAATGCCGCGCCACAACAAAGTGTGCCACGGCGATTTCCACCCCGCGAACATCATTATCACGCCGGAAGGCACGCCCTACATCCTCGACTGGTCGCATGCCACGCAGGGCAATGCGTCTGCGGATGTGGCGCGTACCTATCTGCTGTTCCGTCTGGCGGGCGAGGACGCGCGCGCCGAGAAATATCTTGACCTGTTCTGCGAAAAGAGCGATACCGCCCGGCAGTACATCCAGAAGTGGCTGCCCATCGTGGCGGCTTCCCAGTCGGTCAAAGGCAAACCGGAGGAACGCGAGTTCCTGCTCCGCTGGGTGAACGTGGTGGATTACGAATAAGCAAAAGCGATGGGTACAGATTGGTACAGAAAGGAAGGATCATACCGTGAAAATCACCATTTGCATCGGCAGTTCCTGCCATTTGAAGGGTTCACGCCAAGTTGTAGAAGAATTGCAAAAGCTGATTACGGAACACAATGTCGGCGACAAAGTGGAGCTGGCGGGGACGTTTTGCATGAACAATTGCCAAAACGGCGTGTGCGTGACGGTGGACGGCGCGGCACATTCCCTGTCACCGGAAACCACCCGCACCTTCTTCGAGACGGAAGTATTGCCCGCACTGAAAGCCTGATTCGGGGGTCTACATATGGCAGAGTTTTTGAAGCTGAAAAAATCGAACTGCAAGAATTGCTATAAATGTATCCGCCACTGCCCTGTAAAGTCCATCCGCTTTTCAGGCAACCAAGCGAATATCGTGGGGAACGAGTGCATTCTCTGCGGTCAGTGCTTCGTGGTCTGCCCGCAAAACGCGAAAGAAATCGCGGACGACACGGAACGCGTAGGCGTGATGCTGCACGGTGATGCGCCGGTTTACGCCAGCGTAGCGCCCTCCTTTGTCGCCAACTACGACGGCATCGGGATCGAAACGTTGGGAAAAGCATTAAAGGCGTTGGGCTTTACAGATGCGGAGGAAACCGCCATCGGCGCGACCATCGTCAAGAAGGAGTATGAGCGCATCCTGCGGGAGGAAAAACCGCCGGTGCTGATCTCCTCCTGTTGCCATTCCGTCAACCTGCTGATCCAGAAGCACTTCCAAGGCGCGCTGAGTTATCTCGCGGCCGTGGAATCGCCTATGCAGGCGCATTGTCAGGACATCAAACGCCGCCATCCGGATGCGAAGGTCGTGTTTATCGGACCGTGCGTCGCCAAAAAGGACGAGGCGGATCACTACGCCGGCTTCGCGGACGCGGTGCTGACCTTTGAGGAGCTGTCGCGTATGATGGATCAGGCGGGCGTGACGCTGGAAAGCGGTGCGGATGTGACGGAGGAGAGCCGCGCGCGTTTGTTCCCGACGACGGGCGGTATCCTCAAAACCATGGTGCAGGATCAGCCGGACTATACGTATATGGCGATCGACGGTGTGGAAAACTGCATGGCGGCGTTGCAGGAGATCGAGCAGGGCGGCTTGCGCCACTGCTTTATCGAGATGTCCGCCTGCGTGGGAAGCTGCGTCGGCGGTCCGGTCATGGAAAAATACCACCGTTCGCCCGTCCGCAGCTTTGCGGCGGTGTCGTCGTACGCGGGTCAAAAGGATTTCGCCGTGGAATCGCCCGCGCCGGAGAAAATCCATAAGTCTATCGAATATATCGGTCGCAAGCTGCCGATGCCGACCGAGGCGGAGATCACCGCCATCCTGCGGCAGATGGGGAAAATGAAGCCGGCGCACGAACTGAATTGCGGCTCGTGCGGCTATAACACCTGCCGCGAAAAGGCGATCGCGGTGTATCAGGGCAAGGCGGATCTGACGATGTGCCTGCCGTTTCTCAAGGATCGCGCGGAGAATTTCACCGATAATATCCTCAATAATACCCCCAACGGCATTGTGGTGCTGAACGAGGAACTGGAAGTGCAGCAGCTCAACCGCGCGGCGTGCCGCATTTTGAATCTGCGCAACGCGTCGGATGTGCTGGGCGAGCAGGTGATCCGCATTCTCGACCCGCAGGATTTCATGAAGGTGCGCGACGAAGGCGCCAGCATCCGCGATCACCGCGTGTATCTGGCGGAATACAACAAATACGTGGAGGAGACCATCCTCTACGACCGCGAATACCGCGTCGTGATGGCAATCCTGCGCGACGTCACCGATGAGGAGAGCCAGCGCGAGCGCAAGGAGGCTATCAGCCGTCAGACAGTGGAGATCGCCGACCGCGTCGTGGATAAACAGATGCGGATCGTGCAGGAAATCGCGTCGCTGCTCGGCGAGACGGCGGCGGAAACCAAAATTGCCCTGACCAAGCTGAAGGAGTCGATTTCGGATGAATAATTTGTGCGCCGACATCGGCTATAAAAGCGTCAATAAACACGGCGAGCAGTTGTGCGGCGACCATATCGACGTGGTGGAGCAGGACGAGCGCTCTACCGTGATCGTGTTGGCGGACGGCTTGGGAAGCGGCGTCAAAGCCAGCATCCTGTCTACGCTGACTTCCAAGATCATCTCCACCATGGTGGCGGAAAACATCCCGCTGGAGGATTGTGTGGCGACCATCGCCGCCACATTGCCGGTCTGTTCGGTGCGCGGCGTGGCGTATTCCACCTTCACCATTATTCGGCTGGTGGACAACGAAGAAGCGGAGATTATCCAATACGATAACCCGCCGGTGATCCTGTTGCGGGACGGCGTTAACGTGGAATATCCGTATACCGAGACGACCATCGGCGGCAAGGTGATCCGCCGTTCCCGCATTCCGTTGCAGGAAAACGACCTGTTCATCGCCATGAGCGACGGCGCGATCCACGCCGGCGTCGGCATGACGCTGAATTTCGGCTGGGAGCGCGAGGATATCGTCAAATTCATGGAGGCCTTCTATGATGTGGGCTTCACCGCCAAAACGCTCACCACCATCCTGCTGGACGAGTGCTGTCGGCTGTACGGCGGCGAGCCGGGGGACGACACCACCGTCTGCACGGTGCGCATCCGTCGGCGCGAGCCGATGAATCTGATGCTCGGTCCGCCCGCCAACCGCGACGACGTGAATAAAATGATGTCGCTGTTCTTTTCCAAGGGCGGCAAGCACATCGTGTGCGGCGGTACGACCTCGTCGTTGGCGGCGGCGTATCTGCGCAAGCCGCTTGTGCCGAAGCTGGATTTCGCCGATCCGGAGATCCCGCCGATCGCGGAGATCGAAGGGGTGGATCTGGTGACGGAGGGCGTGATCACCATGAGCCGTGTGCTGACCTATGCGCAGGATTATCTCAAGGATAACGAGACATATCATCAGTGGAGCTGTCATCAGGACGGCGCGTCCAAAATCGCCCGCCTGTTGTTTGAGGAAGCGACGGATATCCGTTTCTTCGTCGGGCGCGCGGTCAATCCGGCGCACCAAAACCCCAATCTGCCCATCAATTTCAATATCAAGATGCGGCTGGTGGATGAGCTGACGGATTGCCTGAAGCGCATGGGAAAACGCATCACCGTCACGTATTTCTGATTCCGGAGGAGTTGCCATGAGAAAATTCGACACCAAGGTGCAGCATCTGAAATATAAGGTGCTGCGTGAGGTCGCACGGCAGGCGTGGAACAATACGCTGCTGGAGCACGTGACCGATATTCCGAAAATCATCGTGCCCGGTAAGGAACCGACGATGCGCTGCTGCGTCTATAAGGAACGCGCCATTCTCGGCGAGCGCGTCAAGATGGCGATGGGCGGCGATAAATCCAACCCCAATGTCATCGAAGTCATCGACATCGCGTGCGACGAATGTCCGACGAGCGGCTATTCCGTGACGGATTCCTGCCGCGGCTGTATCGCGCATCGCTGCGAGGACGTCTGCAAGCGCGGTGCAATCAGTTTCGATCAGCACCAGAAAGCGCATATCGACAAATCCAAATGCGTGGAGTGCGGTCAGTGCGCGAAGGTTTGCCCGTACAGCGCTATCAGCAACAATAAACGCCCTTGCGAAAATGCCTGCAAAATCAAGGCGATCTCCATGGGCGAAAGCATGGCGGCGTCGATCGACAACGAAAAATGCATTTCCTGCGGCGCGTGCGTGTACCAATGCCCGTTTGGCGCGATCACGGACAAGTCGTTTATTCTGAATGTGATCGATCTCATCCAGCGCAGCGAAGGCAATCAGGCGTATAAGGTGTACGCCGTCATCGCCCCGTCCATTTCCAGCCAGTTTACCTATGCCAAGCTGGGACAGGTCATCGCCGGCATCAAAAAGCTGGGCTTCTTCACGGTGGTGGAAGCGGCACTCGGCGCGGACATGGTCGCGTGGGCGGAATCGGCGGAATTGGTGGAAAAAGGCGTGCTGACCAGTTCCTGCTGTCCGGCGTTTGTGGCGTATATCCATCAACAGTTCCCGTCGCTGACAGGGTATATTTCCCACAACCTCTCTCCGGCGGCAACCATTGCCAAGTACATCAAGGAGACCGATCCCGAGGCGAAAATCGTGTTTATCGGTCCGTGCACGGCGAAGAAAATGGAGTTCCAGAAGCCGGAGGTGCGCCCGTATATCGACAGTGTGATCACGTTTGAGGAATTGCAGGCGCTGTTCGACAGCCGTGATCTCGACATCATGACGCTGGAAGAGGACGTGCTGGACAACGCTTCCTATTACGGTCGCATTTTTGCCCGCAGCGGCGGTCTGTCCGACGCGGTGGCGCAGGGCTTGAAGGAACACGGCATCGACGATTTTGAGCTGAAAGCGATGCCCTGCGACGGCATTGAAGCGTGCCGTGCGGCGCTGCTCCGCCTGTCCAAAAAAGTGCTGCCCGCCAACTTTATCGAGGGTATGGCGTGCGTCGGCGGCTGTATCGGCGGCGCCGGTTGCCTGACCCACGGCGAAAAGAATAAAGCGGAAGTGGACAAGTACGGTCAGGAAGCCTTGGAAAAGACGATCGGTGACGCGATCGGTCAGTTGAAATAACCAAATCGCTTGTTGCGCACCGACCGCCGAAAACGGCGGTCGGTGTTTTGCGTGACGATACATTTGGCGTTTCACAAGATCATGGGATATCTGGATACATTCACGAAAACGGAGAAAAAACAGCCTGCCGTCGAGAATTCTTCCACAAAAATTTGCGGCGATTTTTCGGTTTTCGCGGACGATTTATGCGTATGAAACGTGTCTGTATTTGTCGGAAATTTCAAAAAATACGGGGCACGTGGCTTGTGTTTTTATTGACATCGTTTAAAGAATGTGGTATGGTATAAACGTGTTGCGACCGCGAGCGGTCACTGCACTAAGAAAATTGCAAGTAGAAAAAAGGAAGGTGTGTTCGTATGAAGCGATGGCTGGCTTTGCTGCTGACGTGTTTACTGACCGTGCCGTTTTCGCTGCTCCCGCAAATGGTGAGCGCCGAAAGCGACCGCGTATTGGCGGATACGACCTACACAGTGGCGCTTAAGAAAACCATCCCGAACAGCGGATTGCTGGTTTCCAACGGCAAAAAGTTTACTGCCGTGGACCTGTCCGCGTACGACATGAGTAAATTGGCACTGGAAATGGATGTTCTCTATAACGGGGATGTCGATGGTGTTAAGCAAGCAGCCGGTGCTACCGTGGAGCTGACCAGCTCCGGCGAATCCGGCAAACAATCCCTCACATGGTCCGCTGCCGACTGGGATTGGAAGAAAAACGAATGGTTCCGTGTGAGCATGCCGCTTGATCAAGCGGTCAATAGCGACTTCAATCTTGCTCGTGTGAACTATGTCCGTCTGGCGATCATCGGTCTGCCGGACGCGATGAAGGGCAAGCAGGTGACGTTCCGCGTGTGCAACGTGCGTGTGGTGGATACCACCGTCGCTGCTCCGGCGGACGATCGCATCGGTGACGGCACACCGCCCGAGCTGATCCCCAACTGGCAGATCGTGGAGAGCGAGTATCCCACGAATGAGTTGGTGGTCGCCGGTTTCGATCTGAGCGATTTTATGCAGCCGAACACCGACGAGGATGCGACGACGCTGATCCAGTCGCTGCTCGATAAGCTGTTTGAAGTGGGCGGCGGCACGCTGTATATTCCGGAGGGCGAATACGTCCTGAAGGGCAAGCTGTTGTTGCAGGAGGGCGTGACGATCAGCGGTGACTGGCGCGCGCCGACTGCCGAAAATCCGCAAGCGACCGGCACGATCCTGAAGGCGTATTACGGTCGCGGTATGACGGAAGATACAACCGGCAATACCTCCAATGCCTTCATCACCCTCAGCCCGAACTCCAGTGTGGAGAATCTGACCATCTGGTATCCGGAGCAGGATCCGGAGAATATTGTGCCGTATCCGGTGTCCATCCTGCTGTATGACCCGACCAGCTGGGGCAAGGACTATACGCATGTGCGCAACATGACGTTCATCAACTCCTATAAAGCGGTCAAGCAAGGTCCGGAGGGCAGCGGTTGCCCGAATATCCACAATGTCTACGGCACGCCGTTGTATAACGGCGCACAACTGGACGGCATCGCGGACGTGGGTCGTTTTGATTACATGTTCTTCTCGCCGTTCTACTGGGAGAACTGCGGTCTGCCGGGCGCACCGACCACCGATGCCGCGAAAAAGGCGCTTGAGGATTACCTCATCAAAAACGCCACCGGCATTATGGTGCAGCGCGTGGACTGGTCGTATTTCGCGTTCTCGCGTGTGGAAGGCTACCTGAACGGTATGTATTTTGCCGAGTCGGTGCATTCGCCCGGTTCGTACTCCAACGGTCAGTGCTATGACATGACCTTTGTGAACTGCGACACCGGTATTCTGTTTGAGGGTATCGCGAACGCCGGCGAGCTGTTTGCCAAGATCAATATTGACAATTGCCGCATCGGTATCCGCGACTATTATCACAAGGATATCGCGGTCGGCAACATGGAGCTCAGCTATATCACCATCGACGCGACCGAAACAGCGATCTGGCATCAGGGCACCAACCGTATGATCTTCTTTGAGACCACGGTGGAAAACGGCGATGTCATTTCGGAGCATGGTCCGTTGGTGATGTCCGCCTGCGATTTCAAGACGGCAGCGCCGCAGATCACGCTGCCCATCGGTGCGACCGGCGGCATCTTCCACGGCAACACCGCGGAAGGCGATTTCAAGGTATCCAATCCGGGTCTTGCACCTGTTACCATCGACGAAAAGCCTCTCAAAACGCCCGATATCGATTTCCTGACGGCGGAGCAGGCGGAGGATAAGTTCAGCAAACCGGCGCGCAATGTGCTGTATCTGGCGGATCTGGATGCGACGCAGAAAACCGATGTGACGGCGGCGTTGCAGGAACTGCTGGATAAAGCCGGCAAAGAAGGCGGCGGCGTGGTGTTTATCCCCGGCGGTCGCTATCGTATGGATGGCAGCGTGACTGTCCCGAGCGGCGTGGAACTGCGCGGCGCGGTCAATGTGGGTCGCAACCCCTTCAAAACGGGCACGATCCTCGAAGTATACGGCAAGACGGGCGACCCGACGGTGGTGCTGAGCGCCAACAGCGGTGCGGTCGGTCTGGTGTTCGATTATCCCGTGCAGGGCAACTCTATTGACGATTTGGAAGAATACCCCTATGCGCTGCAAGGTCGCGGCGAAAATGTCTATATGATCAATATCGCCCTGCGCAACGCCTACAACGGCATCGACCTGATGACCTACCGCTGCGATAACCACTATGTGCGGTACATGGCGGGCTTCTGCTTCAACAACGCCATCAAGATCGGCGGCGGTTCGAAGAACGGCGTCGTTTCCAACTATCAGATGAACTCCAGCGCGTGGCTGAACGGTGCGGAGAGCAAGTACGGTTCTTGGGAGAATTCGCCGCGCGAAGTGGGCGACGGCAGCAATCCGGACGCGGTGTCCTCGATGCAAAAGGCGACGGAACTGCGCGACCTGCTGGTGCAGAAGAACTGCCATAGCCTGATCGTCGGCGACGTCACCGATCAGATCCTGTACGACAACTTCACGTATATCGGCGCGCGCGGCGCGATCTTTGTCGAAGAAAACGGCAAGGGCGCCAGCGGCTGGAACGTCGGTAACGCCTACGACTACACCACGACCGGCATTGAAATCCAGGCTCTGGATGATATGGATTTCATCAATGTGCAGATCGTGAGCTATAACTACACTGCGAATTTCGGCAGCGATGTGATTCATCAGATCTACACCAATGAGAAATTTGATGGCGAAGTCAACTTTGTCAACGTTGCCTGCTGGGCACAGCCGACCAGCTTTGTCCGTGTAGACGGCGGTAAGGTGAACATCTACAACAGCAACTACGATTCGCGCACCAAGAGCAACGCGTTTATGAGCGTCAAGGACGGCGCAACGCTGTATATGCAAAACGGCGCGCTGTACAGCTCCGGTCTCAAGCTGCTGATGACAGAGGACAGCGCTCATGATGCGCTGACCATGAACGGCTTCTATTATGAGAACACGATGAGTGACATGTCCGACATCGAGGGCTTTACCAGCAACCAAAAGCGTCTGACCGCATGGAATGTGCCGACGAACGCGGTGATCGATCCCGAAGCGACCATGATCTTTACCGAGACCTTCGACGATTATCCCGTGCAGGAGGAGCCGGTGAACGGCGTCAATAACGCGTTTGGTTCGCAGGGCTCTTTCTCCAAGACGTCTGCGCCGGATGCGGGCGTCAATGTGACGCTGGTGCGTACCGGCTCGCAGTTTGCGGCCCGTCTGTACATGACGGCTGATAAATCCAGCGTGTCGATGAACAACGATACCATCGTGCTGGACAGCGGTTCGGCGGATTCGCTGTATCACTTTGAGACGCGTGTGAACATCGGCTCCATGTGCAGCGGCGAATATTCGCAGTTCTATATCGCGGCGTACAATATTGCCGGCACGATCGCGCGCGAACCGATGCAGCTCGTGGTGTTCAACGGCAAAAACGAGGTGCAAGTGGACGGCAAAACGCTGACCACTTGGGAAAAGAACACATGGTATCGTGTGGGTATCGAAATCGACCTGCGTGATCAGAAGCATAAGACCTATCGCGTGTATCTCTTTGATGACGAGTACAACGTGATCGCGATCAGCGGACTGGCAGCTTTCGATGAAGGCTATCAGGACAACGACGGCGGTGTGGGTCACTTCTCCTTCGAGGGTCTGGCGGACAGTGCCGCCGCGTCCAATGAAACGATTACGGCGATGGTGGAATACTGCTACATCTCCGGTCGTGACCAAAGCTCCTTCCCGCAAGCTCCGGACGATGGTAAGAGGGGCGATGTGAACGGAGACGGTTCGGTGGACAGCTCGGATGCCCGTATGATCCTGCAAGCCTCCGTCAATAAGATCACGCTGACAGACAGCCAGCAGACCGTGGCGGATGTGAACGGTGACCAGACGATCGACAGCTCGGATGCCCGTATGGTGCTGCAAGCGGCGGTCGGTAAGATCACACTGTAAACCGATATCTGTAAACGCCCTCGCGTGTATCTCGCACGCGAGGGCGTTTTGCGGTTGTGACCTTTGTTTGCAACATAGGCAATATGGACTTGCGATGATGCGGTATTCTGTGGTATACTGTAATACACCGGACAAAAAGACGATAAAAGGACTGAGGTTCATGGGTTTGATCTGTTGGGAAGCGCATGCGCACACGAGCGAGTGCAGCCCTTGCGGGCAGGTGCCGGCCAAAACGCTGGCGGAGTGGTATATTCAGGAAGGCTACGGCGGCGTGATCGTGACCAATCACCTGTCGGACTACGGGTTTTCCTATGTGCGGGAGAAATCGTGGCAGGAGCAGGTGCTTTGGTATTACAACGGCTATCAGATGGTGCGCGATGCGGCGGGCGATCGGATGCAGGTGTTGTTCGGCGCGGAGATCAATTTCCGCGGCGACCCCAACGATTACCTCGTGTACGGCATGACGGTGGAATGGCTGCTGGCACATCCGGAATTGCTGGATATGGGCGTCCGCGCCTTTTCCGAGGAAGCGCGGCGCAACGGCTGGCTGCTGTATCAGGCGCATCCCTTCCGCAATAATATGCGCATCGTTGAGCCGGCGCTGTTGGACGGCATCGAAGTGTTCAACGGCAATATGCGGCACGATTCCCGCAACTTTATCGCGGCGCAGTGGGCGGCGCGATACGGGTTGCTGACTATCGGCGGCTCAGATTTTCACGAAGAGGAAGACACCGCACGCGGCGGCTTTTTCACCGGCTGCGACATCACGGATAACCGCACGCTGATCGAAGCGCTGCGGCAGCCTGTCATCATCAAAACGAGTGCGGAGAAATTTGGATTATGAGTGAACATTTGCAATTTGCCGCCCCCTGTCTGTTTGGCGTGGAGGGGATACTGGGCGATGAACTGCGGCGCATGGGCGCGGCGGATGTACGCCCGCAAAACGGACGGGTGCTGTTTGCCGGCGATCTGTCCATGATGGCGCGCGCCAATATCCGTTCCCGCTATGCGGAGCGCATCCAACTGCACATGGGCAGCTTCACCGCCGCCACCTTCGACGCGCTGTTTGAGGGGGTGCGCGCGTTGCCGTGGGAGCGGTGGATCGGCGTCAACGATCGGTTTCCCGTCAAGGGCTGGTCGCTGAACTCCGCCCTGCACAGCATCCCCGATTGCCAGTCCATCATCAAAAAAGCCGTGGTAGAGCGGCTCAAGGCGCATTACGGCGTATCGTGGTTTGAGGAAAGCGGCGCGCTGTTTCAGATTCAGTTCACCATCCTCAAGGACGAGGTGACGCTGCTGATCGACACCAGCGGCGCGGGGCTGCACAAGCGCGGATATCGCGCCAACGCGGGCGGCGCGCCGATCAAGGAGACGCTCGCCGCCGCCATCGGCGATGTGA
>CAJKXG010000002.1 GCA_905203795.1 uncultured Oscillospiraceae bacterium
GACCACGACCTACACGGCGTCGCAGGGTCTGCTGCTGATGATCCCGAACATGTACAAGATCGCCGGCGAGCTGCTGCCGAACGTCATTCATGTGTCGGCGCGTGCGCTGGCTTCCCATGCGCTGTCCATCTTCGGCGACCACTCCGATATCTATGCCTGCCGCCAGACCGGCTATGCCATGCTCTGCTCCTCCAATGTGCAGGAAGTCATGGATCTCGCCGCGGTGGCGCATCTGTCCACCATCAAAGGCCGCGTGCCGTTCCTGCACTTCTTCGACGGCTTCCGCACTTCCCACGAGATCCAGAAGATCCAGGTGTGGGATTACGAAGATCTGCGCGACATGGTGGATATGGACGCGGTTGCGCGCTTCCGTCAGCATGCGCTGAATCCGGAGCATCCGGTGCAGCGCGGTACGGCGCAGAACCCCGACATCTTCTTCCAGGCGCGTGAGGCGTGCAACACCTACTACGATGCGATCCCCGCTGTTGTCGAGGATTACATGAAGCAGGTCAACGCCAAGATCGGCACCAACTACAAGCTGTTCAACTACTACGGCGCGCGCGACGCGAAACACGTCATCATCGCCATGGGTTCGGTCAACGACACCATCGAAGAGACGGTGGATTATCTGAACGCCTCCGGCGAAAAAGTCGGTCTCGTGAAGGTGCGTCTGTATCGTCCGTTCTCCGCGAAACACCTCATCGCGGCGCTGCCGTCCTCGGTGGAGACCATCTCGGTGCTCGACCGCACGAAGGAGCCCGGCTCCATCGGCGAACCGCTGTTCCTCGATGTATGCGCCGCGCTGAAGGGCAGCAAATACGAATCCGTCAAGGTGTACACCGGCCGCTACGGTTTGGGCTCGAAGGACACCACGCCGGATCAGATCGTCGCGGTGTACGAGAACGCGAAATCCGCGCGTCCGAAGAAGCGCTTCACCATCGGCATCGAAGACGACGTGACCAAGCTGTCGCTGAAGGTCAAGACCAGCATCGACACCACGCCGAAGGGCACGCGCTCCTGCAAGTTCTGGGGTCTCGGCTCGGACGGCACGGTCGGTGCGAACAAAAACTCCATCAAGATCATCGGCGACCACACCGATATGTACGCGCAGGGCTACTTCTCCTATGACTCCAAGAAGTCCGGCGGCGTGACCATTTCCCACCTGCGTTTCGGTAAGAAGCCGATCAAATCTACTTATTTCGTCAACAAGGCGGATTTCGTGGCGTGCCACAACCCGTCCTATGTCGATAAATACGACATGGTCAGCGATGTGAAGCCGGGCGGCACGTTCTTGCTCAACTGCTCGTGGAGCGGCGAAGAGCTGGATGCGCATCTGCCGGCGAAAATGAAGCAGTACATCGCGAAAAACAACATTCAGTTCTACACCATCGACGCGACGCACCTCGCGAAGAACATCGGTCTGGGCAACCGCACCAACACCATTCTGCAAGCCGCGTTCTTCAAACTCGCGAAGGTGATTCCGGTCGATCAGGCGGTGCAGTTCATGAAAGACGCCGCCACCAAGTCCTATTCCAAGAAGGGCGAAGCCATCGTCAAGATGAACCACGACGCGATCGAGTGCGGCGTGAAGGAAGTCAAGAAGGTGCGCGTCCCCGCCGAGTGGGCGAAGGCGAGCGAGGTGTCCGCCGAGAAGAAAGCGGTTGCGGGCGGTCGTCCGGAAATCAAAGAGTACATTGAGAATATCCTCGAGCCGGTCAACGCACAGCAGGGCGACAAGCTGCCGGTTTCCACCTTTGTGGAAAACGCGGACGGCACCGTGCCGCTGGGCTCGGCGGCGTATGAGAAGCGCGGCATCGCCGTGGATGTGCCGGTGTGGGTGAAGGAAAACTGCATCCAGTGCAACTTCTGCTCCTATGTCTGCCCGCACGCGGTCATTCGTCCCGTCATCATGGACGAGGCGGAAGCTGCCGCCGCGCCGGAAGGCATGAAGACGAAGCCCGCCACCGGTCTGCCGGGCAAACAGTTCGCCGTCACCGTGTCGGTGCTCGACTGTACGGGCTGCGGCTCCTGCGCGACGGTATGCCCGGGCATGAAGGGCGAAAAAGCGCTGGTGATGCAACCGCTGGAGAGCCAGCTCGCCGAGCAGGAAGTGTACGGCTACGGCCAGAGCCTGCCGGAGAAGGAAGAGGTCGCCGCGAAGTTCAAGGCGAGCACCGTCAAGGGCAGCCAGTTCCGTCAGCCGCTGCTCGAGTTCTCGGGCGCGTGCGCGGGCTGCGGCGAAACACCGTATGCCAAGCTGGTGACCCAGTTGTTCGGCGACCGCATGTACATTGCGAACGCCACCGGCTGCTCCTCCATCTGGGGCGGTTCTTCCCCGTCCACCCCGTACACGGTCAACCGTGAGGGTCACGGTCCGGCGTGGGCGAACTCGCTGTTCGAGGACAACGCCGAGTACGGCTACGGTATGTTCCTCGGTGTGACGGCGCGCCGCAACCGCGTGGTCGATCTGATGAACACGTTTGTCGAGAAGAACGCCGGCTTCGGCGTGAAGGAAGCCGCCGAAGCGTGGCTGGCGGGCAAGGATAACGCCGAAGCGTCCAAAGAGGCGGCGGCGCAGCTCGTTCCCGCGCTGGAAAAAGCGGTGGCTGAGTGCACCTGCGATCTGCTCCCGCTGTTCAAGGAAGCGCTCGCGGCGAAAGACCTGTTTGTCAAGAAATCCTTCTGGATGTTCGGCGGCGACGGTTGGTCTTATGATATCGGCTTCGGCGGCGTGGACCATGTGCTCGCGTCCAACGAAGACGTCAACGTGTTCGTGTTCGACACCGAAGTGTATTCCAACACCGGCGGTCAGGCGTCCAAGGCGACCCCGACCGGCTCTGTGGCGCAGTTTGCCGCCGCGGGCAAAGCGGTGAAGAAGAAGGATCTCGGCGCGATCGCCATGAGCTACGGCTATGTGTATGTCGCGCAGATCGCCATGGGCGCGGATATGAACCAGTGCCTGAAGGCGATCCAAGAGGCGGAGAGCTATCCGGGTCCGTCGCTGATCATCGCGTATGCGCCCTGCATCAACCACGGCATCAAGGGCGGCATGGGCATTTCCCAGCTCGAGGAGAAGAAAGCGGTCGAGGCCGGTTACTGGCATCTGTATCGCTTCGATCCGCGCAAGGAAGATGCCTTCACGCTGGACAGCAAGGAGCCGACGGCGGCGTATCGCGACTTCCTGATGGGCGAAGTCCGTTACAACTCGCTGACCCGTTCGTTCCCCGATCGTGCGGAGAAGCTGTTCACGCAGGCGGAGCAAAACGCTGTTAACCGTTATGCGCACCTGTTGCGTCTGGGCGAGCTGTACAGCAAGAATAAATAACTCGCCGTTGTATACCTAAATACGCAAAAAAGACAGATAGTGTATGCTATCTGTCTTTTTTGTTGCCGTGAAAAGCGGTTGTTCTGTATTCCGCCCGCCGCAAAAGCAGGATCGGGACAAAACTGCGCAGAATCGGGATAGCGTTTTTCGCCTTGGTTTGTTATACTGTGGACAAACCAAGACGCGGGATTTCGATTTTCCTTGTAGATTTTGCGAGGAATATATTGACTTTTCGCGCGAAATTCGATATGGTATACGTGGTATGTGCGCGGGTCCCTGCGACCACCGTTCACGTGCTCGAAGTTGTGGATTGTCAAGGGAAAGGAACGATATCTATGCTGAGAACCACCACCTGTCTAAACGGTTGTTGGGACTTTTCGCCCTATGCCGACACGCTGGACACGCTGCCCGCTGAATGGGACAGCGTAAAGATCCAAGTGCCGTCGCCGTTTAATGTCAACAGCTTTTCGCACGGCTATCCCCGCACCACCGCGGGCGAGTCGTATTACGTGCAGGGCGGCGATTTCCGCCTGTACCCCGAATATCCCGCAGAGTGGGAAAAGATCCACACCGGCTTCTATCGCCGCACGTTGTTCGTGCCGGAGGAAAGCCGCGGCAAACGCCTGTTTTTGCATTTCGACGCCGTCGCCTACCGCAGTGTGTACTACCTCAACGGCGTACGCGTCGGCGAAGCGACCGAGGGCTTTTTGCCCATTGAAGTGGAAATCACCGATCACGTCAAATACGGCGAAGATAACGAACTGATCGTCGGCGCGCAGACGGTGCACGAGCTGTTCTATCACGACGAAGACGGCCGCCGCCGCTGCGACTATCCGCACGGCTCGTTCTGGGGCGGACATATCGGCGGCATCTGGCAGGATGCGTGGCTGTGTGAGCGCCCCGCCGCGTACATTCGCGACATTTTCGCCACCACCGACGTGTACAAAAAGACCATGACCGTGCGCTATGAGCACGACGGCGGCGATGGGCTGACGATCAAGTTCTTCCTCACCAAATGGGGAGAGGAAGGCGCGACCGAGCGCGAAGTGCTGTCCGCGCCCTGTGACGGCAGTGAGCTGTGCTGGCAGTACGCTGACGGCGATGTGGCGCTGTGGGATGTGGATGCGCCCAACCTGTACACGCTGACGGGGCGTCTGTATCGCGACGGCGAAGCGGTGGACGAGACCTCCGTGCGCATCGGTTTCCGCACCTTTACGACAGAGGGCGACCAGTTCATCCTCAACGGTCGCCGCATCCGGCTGAAAAACGACTCGTGGCACTACATGGGCTACTCCATCCAAACGCCGGACTATGCGCGCGCGTATTACCGCATGGCGAAAGACGCCAACGTCAACATCATCCGTCTGCACGCGCAGCCGTTCCCGTCCTTCTTCTACGACGTGGCGGACGAAATGGGTATGCTGCTCGTGTCCGAATCCGGTGTGTGGGCGTCGCACTGCGTGTTCAGCTATAACGAGAAATTCTTCGAGAACAGCAAGCAGCATCTGCGCCGTCTTATCCGCCGCGACCGCAACCATCCGTCGGTCGTGATGTGGAGTCCCGAAAACGAGTGCCTGCCCGCGTATAAAGTGTGCGGTTCGTCCGCTATCCGCGACGTGGCGGATCTGGAGGAAAAGCTGTACGATCTGACGCAGGAGATCCCCGCGCTGGACAGCTCGCGGCTGATCAGTTGCGACGGCAGCGGCGACCTCGGCGGGCGGATGCCGGTCAATTCGCTGCACTACCCGGGCTATGACTGCCCGACCCATCGCGGCAAACCCATCACCATCGGCGAAATGGGCAGCATGTACTTCTCCACGCCGGACAACGTGTGCATGGAGATGGGCGCGGCGCCGCTGTACAGCTTTGAAAACCGTCTGGAGTCGGTGGCGCGCGACGCGTTCCGCAATCTGACGGGACAGCGCAAATGGGCGGCGCAGGTGTGCGTGTTCAACCTGATCTGGTACGGCTTGCAGCCGATCCCCTTCGCCGAGCGCGCGCTGACCTATGACGATTATACCGCGCCCGGCATCAAGCCGTCGCGCATCACCCCCTATCTGCGCACGCTCAACGCGGGTGCGCAGGCGGATCTGCCGGATTACATCCCCAACCCCGTGTGGGAGTGGACAAAAGCCGCTTACACACCGGTGAGATTTTTCGCGGAGAACGCGCCGACCGGCGTGTTCGGCGGCGAGGTCGCCCGCTTCCCGCTGTCTGTTTTCAACGATCATCGCAACGCCGAAACGCTGACGCTGACGGCGGTGCTGTCCACAGAGGACGGCGATACGGTGCTGCCGGAGCACACCTATACGCTGGAGGCGTGCACCTATACCGAAGATGTGCTGGAGGTGGCGATGCCCGCCATGACCGGTACGGCGACGCTGCGGCTGTCGCTGCGTTCGGAAACGGAGGAGTTGTTTGAGGACACGCTGACCGTGTCGGTGTATGACCGCGCGGCGCTGCAAGCGGAATGGGACGCGATGGGTGTCGTGTGCCTGACCGGCGACGATGCGGACACCGATGCGCCCGCGCTGGACTTCCGCAAAGCCGCGCCGTATGGCTCGTTTATGAAATCGCGGTCGATCCGCCACCTGTTCCGTGCAGACGGCGGCGAGGTGCACTTCACCGCGTCGCATGACGGACGCTATTTTGAGGAATATCTCAACTTCAATGCCGCACCGCTGTATTTCAACGGCGCGGGTATGCCGGTGATTCTCGATCTGACGACAGCGGGTGTGCCGCATTTCCTGTGCGGCGTGGAACTGCCGGTGCTTACCGACGAAGCGGAAGCGCTGGCATTGCAGGTGTCGCTGGGCCGCGAGCTGAAAGCGCGCATCGCCGCGATGAAACAGCCGACCGCCGCCTATTTCTACGGCGAGGCGGGCAGCGCGGTATCCGCGATGCTGGATGAGATCCGCTGTGACTACGAAGTGATCGACGACGCGAAGCTGCACGAGCTGCTGCGCACGCCGCAGACCGCGCTGCTCATCGCGGACGGCAGCCGTTCCACCGATTGGCTGGAGGACGTGTCCGCCGCCAACTTCCCAAATGTGCTGGTGCTGGGGCTGACCGCCGCACCGCGTATGCTGTTCAACGAATTTGAAGTGACGGCGCAGCGAGGGTTCCATTTGCAGCCGAAAACGGCGGATGCGCTGACGGCGGGCATGTACGGCAACAATCTGTACGGGCTCGGCGTGGGACGAGAGGAAGCGCTGGCCGATCGTCTGCTGCAATACAAACACGCGAGCGACAGCATTCTGCTCGGCGTGCCGAATGTGGATTGGCGCATGTGGAACAACAACGCCGAAAACCTCAAAACCGTGTCGATCCTGCGCAGTGAACTGGCGGATCGCAGCCGTCTGGCGGCACTGGTGCGGCACGATTACGCGGGCAGCCGGCTGTATTTCAGCCAGTTATCGCTGAACACACAGAGCAAAAAGGCGAAAAACCTGTTGGTGCGGATGCTGTCCGCGCTGGGCACGGGCATTTCGCTGGCGCAGAACGACGATCTCAACGAACTGCTGTATGCGGGCATGTACGGCGTGCGCATCAACCGCATGCTGTGCCGCCGCCTGAAAGCGGACGAGGACGTCACGGCGCTGCACCCGGGTCTCAACCGCGTGGAAAACGGCGAGACATGGCGCATTGTCAATGCCGCCGATCGGCTGGATGACTGCGCGCTGGCGGTGTTTGTGTATTCGCCGCAGGATCGCACCGATCTGCTGCTCAACCCCGACACCATCGACCTGCATGTCGAAGCCGATAAAGAGGTAACGCTGTATCTGGGCGGCGAGCAACAGGGCAGCGGCACCGATTTCACCGTGACCAGCATCACGCTTGCGGCGGGCTGGAACACGCTGTTGCTGCGCTGCGCGGGCGGTCAGACGCTGCCGAAACTCAGCTTCCACCGCACCAACCTCAAGAAGAGCGACCTGAAATGCGGGCTGTACGATGTCGATCTCAAGCTGCAAAACATGCAAAAAGCGACGCTGCACAGCGACGACCGCCCCGACGGTGTGGAACGGGCGATCGCGGGCCGCGAACAGCATTGGCGTGCCAGCGCCGACCAGCATGAGGGCATCGACTTCGGCTTTGACTTCCCCGCGCCCATCACCTGCCGCGCGCTGTATTTCTCGGGTCTGCCGTCGGATTTCGACCGCGACTGCTTCACGCCGTACTGCTTCCGCCTGCTGGCGGGCGACAGCGCCGACGACCTGCATGAGGTGTACCGCTCGAGGTTTGAGGATAAGATGTCGTATGTGAACGGCAAGGTGTTCCTGCGGCTGGACGACGTCACGGCGCGCTGCTTCCGTCTGGAACTGACGCACAACGCGCTGAAGCCGTGGATCATTTCCAATCTGAACGTACTGCTGTAACGATAAACGCAAAGGAGTGTCAAGAATGGCTGATTTCCCGTTTCGTGACCAAAGTCTGCCGCTGGAGCAGCGCGTGGACGACCTGATCTCCCGTCTGACGGCGGAGGAAAAGGTGTTCCAGCTCACCAACGACGCCGCGTCGGTGCCGCGTCTCGGCATCCGCGCATACAACTACTGGAACGAAGCGTTGCACGGTGTCGCCCGCGCGGGCGTGGCGACCGTGTTCCCGCAGGCGATCGGGCTGGCGGCGATGTTCAATCGTCCGCTGCTCAAAAAGGTGGCGACCGTCATTTCGGACGAAGGACGCGCCAAGTACAACGAGTTCCAGCGGCAGGGCGATTGCGGCATCTACAAGGGGCTGACCTACTGGAGCCCGAACATCAACATTTTCCGCGATCCGCGCTGGGGGCGCGGTCACGAGACGTATGGCGAAGACCCGTATCTGACCGGTACGCTCGGCGTGGCGTTCATTCACGGCTTACAGGGAGACGATCCGCATTATCTGAAGGCCGCGGCCTGTGCCAAGCATTACGCTGTGCACAGCGGTCCGGAGCAGCTTCGCCACTCGTTCAATGTCGAGATCGACAACAAAGATCTGTTTGAGACTTACCTGCCCGCGTTTGAGATGTGCGTCAAGGAAGGCAAAGTGGAATCGGTGATGGGCGCGTACAACGCCGTCAACGGCGAACCGTGCAACTGCAACACCGAGCTGCTCAGCGATATTCTGCGCAAGCGCTGGGGCTTTGAGGGGCACGTGGTGTCCGACTGCGGCGCGATCAACGACTTCCACGCCAATCACCACTATACCGGCAACATCGTCGAATCCGCGGCGATGGGCGTGAAACGCGGCTGTGATCTCAACTGCGGCGGCGTGTACAAGCACCTGCTGCAATCGCTGGAACAGGGGCTGATCGAGGAAACCGATCTCGACGCCTGCCTGCGCCGCGTGCTGCGCGCCCGCTTCAAGCTGGGCATGTTCGACGATCCTGCCGATGTGCCGTATTCTTCCATTCCGTTTGAGACTGTGGCGAGCACCGAGCATCGCGATTTCAACCGCGCTGTTGCCCGCCGCACCATCGCACTGCTGAAAAACGACGGCATTCTGCCGCTGAAAAAAGGCACGAAGATCGCCTTGGTCGGTCCCAACGCCGACCACAAGCCGGTACTGCTCGCCAACTACAACGGCACGCCGAGCTACAGCTATACGGCGCTGGAGGGCTTGCGCTATTATCTCGGCGAAAATGCGCCGATCGGTTATGCCGCCGGCTGCCGCCATGTCGATATGGAGAACCCGTGGGAAGAGGGCGGTCGCCTGAACGGCGCGATCTCGGTTGCCGAACGCAGCGACGTGATCGTGATGTGTGTCGGTCTGGACGCCGGTTTGGAGGGCGAACAGGGCGATGCGCACAACGCCTACGGCAGCGGCGACAAGCCGTATCTGGAACTGCCGCCCGCTCAGCAGCGGTTGGTGGAGGCGATGGTCGCCACCGGCAAGCCGTTGATCACGGTGCTGTTTGCCGGCAGCGCCATGGCGATCGGTTACGCGCACGAGCATTCCAACGCGGTGATCGACGCGTTTTATCCGGGCGAACAGGGCGGCATCGCGCTGGCAGAGATTCTCTTCGGCGAAGAAAGCCCATCCGCCCGCCTGCCCATCACGTTCTATAAGACCACCGAGGAACTGCCCGATTTTGAGGATTACTCCATGAAAGGGCGCACCTACCGCTACATGACGCAGGACGCGCTGTATCCGTTCGGTTACGGGCTGTCGTACACCACGTTTGATTACGAGGTGGACACGACCGCTGTCACCGCCGCCGTCGGCGACACGGTAACGGTGAACGCCACCGTGCGCAACACCGGCGACTACGATTCGTGGGAGACGGTGCAGGCGTATGTCGCGGCGACACACGAGGGTCTGACACTGCCGAGGTATGAACTGAAATTCTACGACAGCGTGTTTGTGAAAAAAGGAGAGAGCGTGACCGTGCCGGTGGAACTGCCCGCGTGGGCGTTCTCCATCATCCACGAGGATGGCACCCGCCACGTACACGCCGCCGACTACACGGTGTATATCGGCGGTCAGCAGCCGGACGCCCGCAGCCGCGAATTGACCGGCAAGGACGTTAAAGCGGTCAGCGTGACTCTGACCGGCGACGATATCACACTGGAAAATTAAAAACGTCTGATACAGACAAGACCACCGGTTATGTCGGTGGTCTTGTCTTGTATTTTGGGTGTGTTGTGAGTTTTTGAGAGGCGGGCAGCCTATCGTTCACAGGCGTACCGCAGCGCATCCAGTGTCACGGCGTTGTCCGCCATCCATTTGTCCACATCGACAGGCTTCACATGCGATTGCTTCATCGTATAGAAATCGTCCACCGTCTTGGGCGATTCCGTATATAAGGAAGTCTCCTGCTCTTTCAAATATTCAAATCGCTCGTCCGCCGACAGCCCCAGCAGTTGATTTTCAAAGCAGACTTTCCACTGCGTTTCGCCTTTCTCGATCCGCTGCGCCAAATACGGCAGCGCCGCCACGCCCAGCCGATCAAGCGCTTGCAACTTTTGCTCTTGCGACTGCTTGGAACGGCAAATCTCATTCACCTTATCCGGTACTTCATCGAGGAAGACACGCAGAAAAAAAGTATAGTTTTGAGGACAAGTGCTATAATGTTCAGCTTTTAAAGCACTTGCATATATAGATGTATCCTCCGGCAGATACAAATCTGGCAATTGCAAATTACAAGTAGCGGCAGCAATCAGAAACATTTCATCAAATCTGTTTTTGCCGCTTGCCTCGATTTTGTCCAAAATATACGGCACGACTTCCGGACCAAGTTCATACACCATGCGAAAGGCTTCTGAATGATCTTTTATGTGCATAGTTGAAAGATGCGGATTGGTGTTTCTCGCCACCTCCAGCGCTTCCTCCAGCTTCGCGTCCCAATTCCGCTGTTTGACCAGTTCCCGATAGCTGCCGTAGGCGGGCGGGTTAGCGCCGCCTACCCAAAACGCACCGCAGGCGATCGCGAGCACGGTCACAAGACAGATCATAACGACAAGCGGTTTGCGCCGCCCTAGCTGACGGGATACAGGCGGTGCGGATGCGGCGGGCACTGCCCGCTCGATGCGTTCCCACTGCGCCGCTTCGTCGGGCATCTCTTTGGCAAACATCGGTTCAAGAATGTTGCGGATCTGTTGTTTTTGATGCATCGTAGAAGCCCCCTTCTTGTCGAATTACGTGGTTTTTCAGCTTTTTCAGCGCGTTGTTGTATGTCCAGATGACACTGCCGCGCGGCAGCCCCAGTTCCTCTGCGATCTCGCGGTGCTTCAGCCCGATGAGTACATGCAGGATCACCACATCGCGCTCTTTTGGACTGAGCAGACACAGCAGACGGGCGGCGTCGGCGTTTTGCTCCACCATGCGCGCAAAATCGCGGGGATCGGCGCCGAACACCGACGCGTCGTCCGGGGCGGCGGGCAGACAGCAGCGGCTTTCCTTTTGCAGATGCTGCTTGGCGAGATGGCTTGCCGTCGCCAATATCCACGCCCTGCCGCGCCCTTGCGGGCGAAAAGCGGACGCGTGTTCGCACACCGCGACAAAGGTGTCTTGCACCACATCCTCCGCGAGCTGTCGGTTTTTGCTGATGGTGAATGCCAGCGTAAACACGGGTTGGCGCAGTTCCGTATACAACCGTTTCAGCGCGTCGCGGTCTCCCGCCGCCACGGCAAGGATCGCGCGATCGATTTCACGCCCCGTCATGTGTCTCATCACCTCCGGTCACTGATAAATCGTTTTCAGGGGGCAAAAGATTGGAACAAAGAGAAAGATTGTAGGAATGAACAAAATACAGGCATAGAATTTATGCATAGTGAAAACGACCCCCACCGCGTGCGGTGAGGGTCGTGTATCAATCAGATCAATCCAACGGTTCGATGGTGATGGACTGGATCTTCGCGTCGCCGTCGAAGGCGACCAGCTGAATCGTGTTGGTGCAGCCGGGTTTCATCGGGACGGTGAAATTCGCGTCGCCGCTGAAATCGTCGTCGCCTGCGGTCGCGATCAGGTTGATCAGCGACCAGTCATTGGAGTTGACGATCAGGCGCACACGGGTCAGCCCCGCGCCGTTCGCATACTTCACGCGGATCGTCGCACGACCGCCGTCGTAGCCGTCCACTTTGGTGAACATGAGGAAGGTCTTGCCGTCGGGCGTGGCGTTGCAGAAGCCGGTGACGACGTCTCCCTCCACCTTCAGGTCGCCTTCACGCACCGCGTTGACGGCGGGATAGGTCTTGGCGCGCGGATTGGGCGCGGGCGCGGGACCGACCGGCTCGCAGGCGTGATCCGTCTGCTCGACCAGTTGAATCGTGCCGTCCTCGTTGAAGAACATCTCGTCCACGCACACCGAGCGCAGGTTGCCACGACCGGAGATCACACAGTTGTGATAGAACGCATACCAGTGACCCTTGAACTCGACGACCGAGCCGTGGCTGGTGTCGCAGCCGGTGGGCGCGAGGTAGATGCCCTTGTAATCCCACGGACCGAGCGGGTTGTCGCTGACCGCATAACGCAGGCGGTTGTTGCCCGGGAGGTTGTCGGAATAGGTCATGTAGTAGATGCCGTTGCGTTTAAACACCCAAGACGCCTCGTGGAAGTCCTCCAGACCGACCATGTCGAGCACGTCGCCCTTGACGGTCATCATGTCGTCCTCCAGCACGCAGCCCTTCGGCATCGCGCCGCCGCCGAAATACAGATAGTTGGTGCCGTCATCGTCGATAAAAATGCAGGGGTCGATCATGCAGTCGCCGCCGACGCCCTTACCGCTTGCGTCCTTGACATAGCCCTGATCCTTAAAATCCTTCGCGGGATGGGTGCTGGTCGCCACGCCGAATTCCCACGTGTCGTTCCAGCGGCTGCCGGAGGGATGCGGATAATAGTAGTAGTATTTGCCGTTTTTAAACGCGCAGTCGGGCGCCCACATAAAGCCGCCCTCGGGACGACCCCACGACACATCGTCCGAACGCAGGATCTCGCCTTCGTCGGTGAAATGCACCATGTCCTCGGTGGAGAAAATGTGGTAGCGATCCATGAAATCGCAGCCGCGCGCCGGATCCATGTCATGCGACGCATAGATGTACAGCTTGCCGTCCTGACCGACCACAGCGGAGGGGTCGGCGGTATAGATCGTGCTGATAATGGGTTTGGCAATGACTTTGCCCGGTTTTGTCAAATCAACCATGATAAAACTCCTTTCACGTTGCACCGTTCACGAGTACGGTTCTATCCTTATTATAGCGTACAGGCGCAGAAAATCAAGTATTTTTTGCCATTTTACGGGCTTATGGGACAGTTGCACGAATTTGTATTGGAAAATATAGGAGTAGTGACAATTGACTTTGCGACATACAACACGGTATCATGAAAGTAATTGCTTGTATGCTTTTAGGGCAACTGTTTAAGGAGTGAAACACATGTTAGAATACGAAAAGGAATGGGAAGGGCGTATCAAAATTTGGCTGGAAACGCTCGCCAAGGATCTGTATACCCCCATCGCGCCGATTGAATGGGAGGGCTTCACCACCATGGAGCGGCTCGGCTACGACCGCGCGATGGCAGAGGGGGATTTCCGCCCGATGCCCACCGGCACGCGCTGGGGCAGAGAGTGGGAGTACCTGTGGGTGCGCAGCACGATCGTCGTGCCGGACAGCGCCGCAGGCAAGCATCTGGTGCTGCGCCTGGACGCGGGCGGCGAATCGTCGGTGTATATCAACGGCGCGGAGTTCGGCACGCGCCGCAACGACTGGGTGCGCGACCAGACCCACCGCATGAGCGATCTGCTGCTCACGGAATCCGCCGTGCCGGGGGATCGGTATGAGGTGGTGCTGGAGGCGTATGCGAGTCACGAGTTCCCGAGCGTGCGCTTCGGCCCCGTGTTGAAGCCGTTTCAGCCCAAACCCGCCGACGAGCTGCGTGCCGTAATTGGCAGCAACGATTTCGGCGAGTGGAACGAGTTGGCGTTCCAGTTGTATGTGGACGTGAAGCTGCTGTTTGAGGGATACAAGGCGATGTCGGACGACCTGCTGCGCAAGACCGATATCTGGGAAGCGCTGAAAACCTTCACCACGATGGTGGATTTCGAGCAGGATGCGGACGGACGCAACCGCGATTACGAGGCGGCGCGCGCCTATCTGCGCCCGCTGATGGAGAAGCACAACGGTCCCACCACGCCGCAGTTTTACGCATTCGGTCACGCACACATCGACGTTGCGTGGCTGTGGCCGCTGGCGGAGACAGAACGCAAGGTGCATCGCACGTTCGCCGCTCAGCTTCGGCACATGGATCAGTATCCGGAATACAAATTCCTGCAAAGTCAGCCGCATCTGTACCGCATGGTCAAGCAGCTGTATCCGAACCTGTACGCCCGCATCAAGCAAAAAGTCGCGGAGGGACAGTGGATCCCCGAAGGCGGCATGTGGGTGGAAGCGGATACCAATGTGTCCGGCGGCGAAGCGCTGATCCGCCAGTTTGTGCACGGCAAACGCTTCTTCCGTGAGGAATTCGGCGTGGACAACAAAATGCTGTGGCTGCCCGACGTGTTCGGCTACAACGCCGCACTGCCGCAGATCATGAAGGGCTGCGGCGTGGAGTATTTTTCGACGCAGAAGATCTGGTGGGCATACAACGGCGGCGAGCAATTCCCCTATCACTACTTCAACTGGGTGGGACTGGACGGCACGGCGATCCCGTCGTTCATGCATCTCGATTATTGCTCTTCCACCGACGCAGGCACCATGATCCGCCGCTGGACCAACCGCAAGCAGATCAAGGATATCCGCGGCTTCCTCGTGCCGTACGGCTACGGTGACGGCGGCGGCGGACCGTCGCGCGAATTCATCGAAAACATTCGCCGCCTGAACGATTTCGAGGGCGTGCCGAAAGTGAAAAACGCTCATCCGCTGGAGTTCTTTGAGGAGCATCCCGCCCCGCGCGACAAGTATGTCGGCGAGTTGTATTTGCAGGTGCACCGCGGGGTGCAGACCTCGCAGTCCAAAACCAAAAAAGGCAACCGCAAATCGGAAATTTCGCTGCGGGAGACCGAATTCTGGGGCGTGGCGGCGAAGCTGAACGGGCTGGCGTATCCGCTTGATCGTATAGACGAGTGCTGGAAACAGGTGCTGTTGTGCCAGTTCCACGATATCATCCCCGGATCGTCCATCGCGCGCGTGTACCGCGAGGCGGAGGCGACCTATGCGTCGGTGCTGCGCGAGACAGGCGAGATCCGCGCGCGGGAAGTCGCGGCGTTGGTGAAGCCGGAGGCGGCGCTGACGGTGTTCAATTCACTGTCCTTTGCCCGTACGGTGCTCGTGCCGCTTCCCGCCGAGTTTGCGGGTGCGGCGGCGGACGGCAAGACGCTGCCGGTGCAGACGATCGACGGCAAACGCGTCGCGGAAGTGACCGTGCCCGCCTGCGGCAGTGTGACGCTTTATCCCGCTGTGGCGCAAACGGCGGCGGACGGCGCGTCGGCACGGCTGATCGACGGCGGCGCGGTGTTGGAGAATGAGAAACTGCGCGTGCAACTGAACGCGCGCGGTGAGATCGTGTCGGCGGTGTCCAAGACGAGCGGACGCGAAATGGCGAAGGGCTTGTGCAACGAGCTGAAGCTGTTCAAGGATATTCCGATCAACTACGAAGCGTGGGACATCGATCAGACCTATGAGTTCAACCCTGTCGAGCTGACCGAGGATGCCACGCTGGAATTGGTCGCGGACGGACCGCTGGAGGCGGTGGTGCGCATCACGCGCAACATCGGCAAGGCGTCGTCGGTGAGCCAGCTTGTCAAACTGCGTCGCGGGAGCGCGCGGGTGGACTTCGACACGACGGTGCAGTGGCACGAGCAGCATCGGCTGCTGAAGGTCGGATTCGACGTGAACATCCACGCGGAGGAAGCGGTGCACGAGATTCAGTTCGGGCATGTCAAGCGCCCGAATCATCGCTCCCGCCCGTATGATTTCGATCGTTTCGAGGTGGCGAATCACCGCTGGACGGCGCTGTGCGAGGAAGGGCGTCTCTGCGCGGTGCTGAACGATTGCAAGTACGGCGTCAATGTGTTTGACAGCAGCATCAACCTGTCGCTGCTGCGTTCGCCGTACAGCCCCGATCCCACCTGCGATCAGGGTGAGCAGCAGTTTGTATACAGCTTTTTCGTGTTCGACGGCAGTCTGCGCGACAGCGGCTTGGTGCGGGAAGGCTGCGACCTGAATGTGCCGGTCACGACCTGCGCGGGCGCGCGGGCGGACGGCTCGCTGCTGGAGGTGACGGCGGACAATGTGTTCGTGGAAGCGGTTAAGCCCGCCGAGGACGGGTCGGACGATTATGTCATCCGCCTGTACGAAGCACTGCGCACCGGCACGGACACGACGTTGACACTGCGGTTACCTGTCGCGAGCATCGAGCAGTGCAACATGCTGGAGGAAGACGGTACGCCGGTCGAAATGACCAAAACGGCGGACGGCGCGACGGTCAAGCTGTCCTTCCGCCCCTTCGAGATCAAGACGCTGCGCATCAAACCCCGCTGAAGGGCATAGTTATACATACAGGTATGGAGAATTTCTCCATACCTGTATTTTTTGTAATTTTTATAGATGTATATTGACTTTATACGAAGAATATGGTAAATTATAGTTGTGAAATATAATATACGAGTCGTCGAAAAGAGGTGTAGAAAAAATGTGATTATTTTTCTCTGATTGGCTGTCATTATTTGATTTTACAGGGGGAAAAACAATTATAGGCATTTGATTTTCAGAAATCATATTTTAAAAGGAGATTATACGATATGAAAACAAAGATAACCTTTGCACTGGGGGGACTCATGACCATCGCATTATGGGGATTCTGCCGCTTTTGGCTGCTGGGTCAACCGATGCACGCAACGACATTGACAAGCGTGCTATGTGCTGCGTATTTCCTTATCATGATTTTGTTGCTTTCATTGGCTTTGGTGTTTTCGCTGGCAAAAGAATGGCGAAGAGAGAAAACAACCGCCTATTCCCTGATAAGTCTGTTGACTTGTTCCAATACCCTGATTAGGTGGGGCGTGGCGGCTTTCTTCTGGGAGTTTATTTTTCTGTATTCTTTATTTAAATTACCTTGGTCGTATTTCGCAGTTTATTATATTTATCAGACAGTCATGTGTATTTTGTTGTTGCTACTGGCACTGGGCACGCTGGTGAAAGCGATACTGCTGATCAAAAGTCACCGTCAATTGGGGCAGCGGGTGTTTCTCAATCCGAAAACCTATTTGATCATTGGTTTATTCTTGTTCACATTCGCCATTACGTATTTGTTTTTCGCCATGTTCCATTGGAACGCGGATTTGCCCCTTCCCTACGCAGTCTTGCAAGTGATTTATGCTGTTTACCCCTATGCCATGGGTGCGTTCTTCCTGCTGGCGCTTGTGATGGCTGTTATCAAGGCGATCAGAACGAGCAAACGCAAAGCCAATCCGGTTTGACGCTATCGCACAAGCTTACATCACACAAAAAACTACCCCCGCGATATACCATCGCAGGGGGTAGTTTTACGTTCTGTTGAATTTGCCGCACAGCGTACGCCATGTAAACTGTTTGGCAAACATCCGAGGAATAATCTGCCGTTCGGCTGATTATCTCTTGGAGTTCTAAAACCCTTTTATCATAGTCTGTTTTGATGGCTTGTTGTCTTGTGTATTCTTTTATAATCTATCTACGAAAGCCCTTATAAATACAGGGTTTTTCAATATTCGCTTTGAAAAATCTTGGTATAATGTCGAGTATTGTGTCAAGACCTATAACAAAGCGGTCTATCTTGGCTTGTTGGGGATTTGTTGGGGATTCCCCATTGAGCGAAAGAGCGGTCAAGTTAATGCTGATTATAAGGGATATATTGTATTTATTTAGTGTTACTTCCGTTACCTATTTATATTATAACAATTTATGATAGATTGCAAGAGTATTACAACAGACTATGACAAGATTTATCGGTAACACATAGCAAAAAATTAGCGTTACCTTTTTGTTACTTCCGTTACCACGAAGAGCGGCAGCCGATGAGCTTATATGCACCGAATACCGGGCGATTTTACCCCCCTGTGGGGGATATGAGCATTGTCATTTGGGGTTGGTTGGTCCAATCACCACTCGCCGAAAATAAAAAGACCCTTTTATAAACGAACCGCTCCCGACTTTAATGCAAGGAGCGGCTTTATCATTTTATCTTCTTTAACCATTCTTCGACCCATTTTTCCGGGTCGTTTATTTTATGTGGGAAATCTTTACAACTCTTCTCCCACTCTTCAAGATTCGGATGCGAGTAGTTCAAATCATTCTTGAAGAAGCGGCAACTATTTGGGGAGGAATCAAGGATGCTGCTTCAAGTATATGGAACGGAATCAAAAATGTTGTTATGGGCGTTGTGAATGGGCTTAAAAACGGCATTACAACCGCTTTCAACGCCGTTAAGACCTTCTTAACCTCTTGCTTCAATGCTATTAAAAATGTCGCTACAAGCGTGTGGAACGGTATTTGGGGATGTATTAAGGGCGTGATTAACGGAATCCTCGGCGGTATTGAAGGCATGGTTAATGGTGTTATCAAGGGCTTAAACTTTATGATAAATGCCTTAAACAAGCTCAGTTTTGATGTTCCCGATTGGGTTCCCATTATCGGTGGCGAAAAGTTCGGGTTCAATATCAAGAATGTTAGCGAAGTCAAGATTCCTCGCCTTGCAGACGGCGGCGTTCTGAACTCCGGGCAGATGTTTATTGCACGAGAAGCCGGTCCCGAATTGGTCGCTAATTTAGGAAGACAAACCGCCGTTATGAATAACGACCAAATTGTTGAAAGCGTTTCCAATGGTGTTGCTGCCGCAAACTATGAGCAAAACGCCATCCTTAGAGAATTGGTTTATATCGGTAAAAAGTTACTCGAAAAGGATACCGTTGTTAATGCTGTTGTCAGTGCAAATAACATTATTGATGGTTTGGAGAGAAAGAACCGCAGAGACGGTAAAACAGTTATCCCTGTTGGATATTAAGGATGTGGTTATATGGTTACTGTAAAGGGTTTAGATTCGCTTATAAAGCGTGTCAACACTATGCAAAAACAACTACAAAGCCGCATTCCGTTATTTTTGGAACGCCTTGCTCAGATTGGTGTTGATACCGCTTCTGTTCGGTTCAAATCTGCTCAATATGATGGTGTAAACGATGTAAATGTATCTGCTCGTATGAAGGGTTCAAATACAATCGTAATAACGGCATCGGGTAAAGCGGTTTTGTTTATTGAGTTCGGAACGGGTATCACTTACACAGAAGAGCATCCCAAAGCAAGTGATATGGGAGCAGTTCGTGGCGGTTATGGTCAAGGCAAGGGAAATCAAAGCTCGTGGGGTTACTACGGAGAAGCCGGAACAAACGGCAGGATAATCAAAACAACTGATAAAGGCGATTTAGTTATCACCCGTGGTAACCCTCCGGCTCGTGCAATGTACGAAGCCGACAAAGCGATTATGTCTCAAATCTTGAAAATCGCCAAAGAGGTTTTTACCCAATAAAAAAAGAGAGGTTGCAGTCCACGGCCC
>CAJKXG010000003.1 GCA_905203795.1 uncultured Oscillospiraceae bacterium
TTTATATAGAAATTATATAGGGACGCACATCATAAGAAGGATCGCCCCCACCCATCGGAAATATACAGCCGCAATTCGCAAAAAAGAGACGAGCCACGCTCGTCTCTTTTTCCTTGTCTGATTCTATCGCTCTACATACAGTTGGGTAAACCGTTTGCGTCCGCTTGCCAGTGTGATATTGCTCTTGCCGTACAACGCCATTTGCAGCGAATACGCGGCGCGAGGATAATCCACCCGCCAGAAGAACAGCCCGCCGATGGTGTCATCGATGCGGTCGGACGCGATCGGCATAACCATTTGCTGCGTCGAATGCGACCGCCACGTGCCGACAAATCCCGCCGCCATGTTCAGCATCTCGCCCTTGCTCAGCCCCGTTTTGATATTGGGAAGCACATCCTCCACAATGGCGGACATGTCCGACAGACTGAGATTTCTCGCCTTTTGCAGCAGCGCCATCATCACTTTCCGCTGACGGCCGGTGCGCGCTTCCTCCGAGTCGATCTTGCGCAGACGTGCATAGTGAAGCGTCTGCTTGCCGGTCAATTGATGCGTACCCGCCGTCATCCCCAGCGCATCGGCTTCCGCCTGCGTCAGCGTCATGGACACACCGCCCAGCCGATCGATGACCGACGGAAACACAGCGAGATCGATCGCCGCGTAGTTGTCGATCTGCACCTTATAATGCGCCTCGATGGTCTTGATCGCCTGTACACCGCCGCCGTAGAAATACGCGTAATTCAGCTTTTCGTAGCCCGCGTGCTTGCCGGTGTTGATATAGGTGAACTGATCGCGCAGCAGGGACGCAAACGTGATCTTCTTCCAATCGTGATTGATGGACATCAGCATCATGCTGTCCGCACGGCGACCGTCGTCCACACCGATCAGCAAGATATTATACACACGGCTGCTGCTCACCGCCTCGCCGTTGGCACACCAGCGGCGCATCGCCTCCTGCAACGACATGCCGCTGTACGGATTGTCGCTCTGGCTGCCCGTGCTGAACTCCTCCTCTTCGCGGGACGGTGCGGGCAATGTCGGCAGCGTCCCCGGATCGCTGCCTTCGTTTTCGTTGATCTCCGGCAGCGAATGATCCAGTATATCCTGACCGTCATATGTGGTCGGCTTTTTATACACATCAATATCCGGCTTACTCAAAATATAATATGCCACCCCGCCGGCGGCTACACACAGCACACCGATCAGCGCAAGCGGCACAATGATCAACCATTTGACCCATTTTTTCTTCTTTGGTTTTGCGTGCTCCGCCTTGCTCATGTCAACAGACTTCCTTTCTGCATGGCTTCCTCCGGCGAAATCTCCTCCAGCCGATTGTCATGCACCCGATACACCCGATGACACATAGTCAGCACACTGGGGCGATGGGTCGTGATGATGTAGGTTTTTCGCGTGTTCCACGACAACAGATTTTGCAGCACGCGCTGTTCGGTCTCTGCATCCAGCGCGGACGTCACCTCATCCAGCAACACAAACGGCGCGTCGTCCTTGATGAGCGCCCGCGCCAGCGACAGCCGTTGCGCCTGCCCTTCGGACAAGCCCTGTCCGTGCTTGCTGAGCGGCGTGTTGATGCCCTGCGGCAGCTCGTTCACAAATCCGTCGGCACACGCCAGCCGCAACACCTCGGCGACCTCCTCGTCTCCGGCGTCGGGGCGCATCAGCCGCACGTTGTCCGCGATTGTGCCGTCAAACAGCACCTTGCCCTGCGGCACATAAGTAAACAGCACCCGTGTCGCCGCGCTGACGGGCGCAGTGTGCCCGTGTGCATCCGAAATATCTGCCGTACCGCCTGCCGGCGTCAACAGCCCCAGCATCAGCCGCAGCAGCGTGGTCTTGCCCTCGCCGGACGGTCCGACCAGCGCCACGATCTCCCCCGGCTTTGCCTGCATTTTTACCTGCCGCAAAATCGTATCGCCGTCGGAAAAGGCCACCTGCACGTCTCGCAGAGTCAGCGTCAACCCCTCTTCCTTGGCGGAAGCGGTCAGTGCGTCGATCTCCGGCGTGCGCGCGGTGTTCTCCTTCGGCAGCCCGATCACCGCCATCACACGTCCGGCGGAGGTGCACACCGAAATGGTGGAAGGCACAAGCTGCACCAACGAACGGAACGAGCCGGACAGCTTGGTCGCAAGCTGCACAAACAGCAGCAGCGTGCCGAAGGTGATATCCCCGCTCCACAGGCGGTACACCGCCCAGCCGAGGCACAGATACGACGCCAGAATCCCCAGTGCCGACAGCAGCGAGGACGCGAGAATAGACAGACGGCTGTACGCAAACTGCACGCCCGCGTATTTCGTCTGATGCGCCCGCAGCCGCTCGCCGAACATATCCACCATATCGAACGCTTTGATCGGCTGCAACAGCGACAGCGTTTCCTGCTGGAACGCCATCAGCTCGCCGCCCACCTCTTTCATCTCACGGCTTTGGCGGTGCATCCGCCGCAGCAGCAGGCGGGAAAACAACAGCGTGACCGGCAGCGCCGCCAGCGACAGCAGCGCCATGATCGGGTCGTAATACACCATCATCACCAGCGCCGCCGCAAACATCGCGAACGCGGTCAAAAGATTGGGAATCCAGTTGATCATGCTGCTTGAAACCGACGATACATCGCTGTTCAGGCGCGACAGCAGATCGCCGCTGCGGTACTCGCCGAGCGACTCCCATTCGGAATGCATCACGCGGTCAAACACCTCGGACTGCATCTCGTTCTGCACACGCACGCTGATCTTCACGGAGAGCCAGCCGGTCAGCGCGTTGGTGCCGACATTGCCGAGCGCGAGCAGCACCGTACCGCCCGCATACAGCCAGATATGCGGCGCACGATTCGCCACCGCGTCGATCAGCCATTTGGAATATTGCGCGCTGTACAGGCTCATCGCCGTACCCAGCAGACCGAGCAGCGAAAACAGCAGCACCGGTTTCCAGTACACACGTGTGTGTGACAAGATCCAGCCCAACTCCCGCGTGACCTCGCCGCGTTTTTCTTTGATTTTTTCAAACAGCTTCATGGCCAATCCATCTTTCCGCCGTACCCGGCAAAACTTTAGCCATTACATGTTATTTATCTTGTGGCTTTTGCAATTCCGGCAGATCGTCTTCGACCAGATCCGCATCATCATCGTCCGCCGCCGAACCGTAGCCGTATCCGCCGTATCGATGCCCATAACCATAGCTGCCGTATCGGCTGTAATGTCCGTAATGCCCGTAATATCCGCGACCATACCGACCGTACGCATATCCGTAGCCATAGCGGCTGTAGCCCTCGGTGACACAGTTGAGCACGCAGCCCATCAGTTGAACGCCGGTGTCGCCAAACGATTCCATCGCCGCCAGCACATCGCGGCGACGGGCGTAATCCTGACGCACCACCATCAGCAGACCGTCCGCCATTTCCGCCATCGCAAGAGACTCGGACATAATCCCCACCGGCGGGGTGTCCACGATGACATAGTCCACATAACCGGACAATTCCTCTATCAATTGCCGCATCTTTTCAGAACCTGCCAGCTCCGCCGATGCTTTGCCCGCGTTGCCGCCGTAAACCACCCACATCGGCAGCTTCGGCAAGATCTGTAAAGCGCTTTCCACAGCCGCCTTCCCCTGCAGCACATCAGCCAGCGTACTGACATCCGCCCGCTGCGGCGGCAGCATCCGCTGAAGCGATGACCGGCGCATATCCGCGTCGATCAACAGCACCTTTTTGCCGCGTTTGGCCAACGCCAGCGCGAGATTGACCGCAATGGTGCTCTTGCCCTCACCGGGCAATGCACTGGTCACCATCATGACCTTGATGTTGTCCTGCTGCAAGGAACGCAGCACCGTGCTGCGCAGCGCTTGTATGGAATCCGAAAACGAACGATCGACACGAGGCGAGGTGATCAACAAAGGCGCAGATTTCCCGCTGCGGCGCTTTTTCGTCTTTTGCTCGGCGATAGCACCGACGACTTTGCAACGCAAAAGCATCTCGACATCCGCCGTCGTGCGTACCGTATCGTTCATCATACCGTAAATCGCCAGCAGTGCCAGATCCAGCACCGCACCGACCAAAATGCCAAGATACGCCGCGCGTTTCAACGACACCGCGTTGTAAGGTGCGGTGGGAACAGACGGCTCATTGAGCAGCTCCAATTGCGTGTCGCCGATAACGTATTTCGCAATCTTGGGGTAGTTATAGATCACGGAATTCAAAATGTTATAGGCCATTTCCGGATCGTCGGCGGTCACCTCGATCGTAAACAGGCTAGTATCCTCCACTGCGGACGCACTGATGCTGCCCGGTATGCTCTCCAGCCCGAGATCCGCCGCCACCACATTGCTCAGCGGACTGCTGGTCAGGATATACGGAAATGTGGTCGCTAACTGCTTGGCAGCGGTGCGATTATAGTAGGTTGTGGCACCCGAAGCAACATTGGCGGAAATGGAGAAACTCGCGCTCGCCCGATAGCGGCTGGCGGAATCCCCGTATGCCAGCAACATGGCGGCGCATATCAGCAGAAGAAGCCAAAGCCACAAGCGTTTGAAGCCTTTCCACATGCCATGCAGCAGATTGCCCAGCACCAATTCTCCCACTTGGGTAACGCCTTCCTTATCGGAAGCTGTCGTACTACTCACCGAATCCGTCCTCCTTTCCCCTTATTGAGCCGTTCCGCGCCGCGTATCCCGCGACGAAGAAGCATAGTTCTTTTGTCCGTAGCCATAGCCGCCCGAGCCAAACGTGACGCCGGACGCGCCGTTGAACACGCAGCCAAGCACGCCGTTGCCCTGCTCTTTCAGCAACGAGATCGAATCGTTGACATCCATCGCCAGCGCGGCGTTGCAACGCACAACCAGCAACGCGGTATCCACCAGCGACGCCAACTCCTGTGAATCCAGTGCGACCGCCAGCGGCGGCGTATCCAGTAACACAAAATCATATTCCTGCCGCGTCTGCGCCAGCAATGCCTGCATACGCGCGGACGTCAGCAACTCATCCGCATTGTCGCCCATCGGCTTGGGGCAGAGCAACAGCGACAGACCGCTTTTCTCCTGAACGAGCCCGTGCCAATCCGACACCTGACCGGTCAGATACCGCGCATAAGACAGCGACGACTTGGTGGGCTTTTCCAACACCTTGTGTATGGCGGGCTTGCGCAGGTCGCCGTCGATCAGCAGAACCTTTTTGCCCGCTTGCGCCAGCGCCAATGCCAGATTGGCACAGACGGTGGATTTGCCCTCGTTTTCTAAGGTGCTCGTCACCATCAACGTCTTTTGATCGTCCTTCATCAGCATAGTCACGCGCATACGCAACCGCTTATACGCCTCGACAAACCAGAAATTGCTGTTAAAATTGGTGATCAACAAGCTGACCTTTCGACGCGTTTTTCCCACCCGACGGCGGCGCAACCGACGGCTTTGGTACGGCACACTCGCCAGCAGACGGGTATCCAGCTTGTCGCTCGCCTCAAGCGGGTTCTTGACGGTATCCCGCAGATACGACAGCACGCCGAACAGCGCCATACCCGCCAGCAGACCGAGCAACAGCGCATACCCCGCATAACGGCGCGCCGGAGATGCGCTCATCGGCGCAGACGGCACCCGCGCCGGTTCCAACACCCGAATCGACACCGTACCCATGATCGAACCGCTGTACTTGGGATACACCTCCTGCACCGTTTTCATGATGCGAAACGCCTTGTCCGGCTTATCCGCCGTCACGCTCAGCACCAGCAAATTGGTCTCGGGGATGGACTCCGCCGTGATCGTACCGGCAGGCACCGGCTCGCCCAACTGGTCGGAAACCTGCGTGCGCAGCGCCTCACTGTCCAGCACCAGTGAAAACGCCGTGGTCATATCCAGCGTCGCGGTCAGATTGGAATACGCGTTGCCGCTGTTGGAACGCGAAGAAATGATCAATGTCGTAGACGAACGATAGGCCGGCTTGACCAACTGCGCGGTCAGCACAAACGTCACCATCGCGCAGGTGGCTGCCAGCATGAGAATGACCTTCCAACCGGCAAGGATATCAAGCACCAGACTGGGGATATCGACCGCTATTTTCTTATTTCCGTCCATCTCACACCTCCGTTACTGCGCCACGACCGTCAGGTAGGCGACGCCGATATACCCGTTCCGGCTGCTGATGGAATACCGGATGATATACGTTCCCCGCTCCAATTCGGTCGGCGCGTTGGTGATGGAGACGGCGGCATTGGCCAGTTTTTCGTCCGTCAATGCCGATTGCAGTTCCTTGATATAGCTGTACCAGTTGGGTTTTTCGCCGACCTTCCTATACACCAGGTAATCGGACAGCACGATGCGCGGCTGCGACAGGTTGCGTCCCGTCAGCCACACCGGCAGCGTCACCGTAGAGGTGTCGCCGGCGGAATTGCTGACGCTGAGCGTCACATCGTACAGCGCGATCGCCGTATCACGTACATTGTAATCGACAATCTCGATCTGATTGGTCAGATCACCGTCCAGCGAATCGCCCGCCGTCACGAATTTCAGCACGTTATCAATCGTGACGGACGCCATGCGCATCTCCCCCGACAGCTTAAACTGCGGCGAAGTGTAATCCGTATACATCAGTTGGCGTGTGGCGCGCGACACATTGCCCGCACTGTCAAAAGCGACATAGGTCACCGTGCGCTGCATGTTCGTATCAAAAGTGGACAGAGATTCCACCATTACCGACGAGGTCACGTCCCCGTCGCGGTCGTCTGTCGCGGTCACGCCCTGCAGCAGCTCCTCCGTCGTCACCTTGGCGGAAACCCGCAAAATGTCCGTCGGCACCTGCAAAGTCGGCGCGATGTTATCCTGCCGCATCCACAAAAACAGCAGATAGCAGACAAACGCCGCGACCAGCAGGAAAAATACTATATATTTGCCCACTCTTAAAAACTTACGCATCATGAATCCGCCACAATCCTCTCTTCGTACTCATCTTCCCCACTCGCCGTCCGTTGATTCAAACGGAATCGGCGCAGGCGCTTCCACAGGCGCATCCGTCAAAATGCAAAGGGGGATATGCTTGGTCAACCGACGAGCGCAATCCTCCGAAAACGTTTTGCTCAGGTATTTAAAAACATCCATCATATACGGCGTGCGTTCTATGTGGGAATGCGCGTCGCTGGCGACTGCATGCACCAGCCGATGCGAAATCAGGCGGTGCGCCATGCTTTCGGCAGAGCGACCGAACCGGCCGAGCAAGCTACCCTTGTTCACCTGGATCAAACAGCCGGCGCGTACCCAGTCGTACGCGACAGTGGGATCATCCCGCACAAACGTATACCGTTCCGGATGCGCGATGATCGGCACGACCCCCATATCGCGCAGTTCGCCGAGCAGCTCGCTTATCCATTCCGGGTCTTCATAGAAGGAAAATTCGATCAGCATGTACCGGCTGTTGTTCAGCGTGAGCAGCCGGCCGTCTCGGAGCAGCATCGGCACCTCATCCGTGCCGTACACCTCCATGCCCGGGAACACCCGCAGCGGCAGATGATAATCCGCCAGCATCTGTCGGAAGTCCTCAAAGCAACGCTGCCACTTCTCGTCATAGTAATTTTCAAACATGCCGGGAAGATTGGCATGCGGCGTCACGATCATCGTGTCCACACCGCCGTCCAGCGCCATACGCGCCATCTCCAACGACTGTCTCCAATCGTCCGAACCGTCGTCCATATCCGGCAAAATATGAGCGTGCAGATCGATCATGGCGCATACCTCTCCATACTAAATTTATATCTTTTAAAAGCATACCATATTTTGAATGATAAAAAAAGAGAAAAATCGCGAAAAAATAGTAGAATTTCTTGCAAAACCATGGGCGGATTTGGTATACTATGCTCATAAAGGAAAGCAGGGGGATCGCTATGTCCGAAAAAATGCGGCACATTCTGGCAATTGTTGTCGTTTTGGTTTTCGCCGCGTCCTTGTTTTACATATTTGTGCTGCCGGAGCTGTCACACACCGCTGTGCCTGTCGGGCAGCCGTCTGTCGCGACGATCACGCTGCAAGTGCCGGACGAACCGCTGATCTACAGCGGCGGTGATTTTCTCCCGATGGAGGGCGTGACGGCGACGGACGAACAGGGGCGGGATGTGTCCGCGGATGTGACGGTGGCGATCAAAAAGATGGCGGAAGCGACTGCCTACACCCTGCAATATGCCTATTTCGGTTCGCGCGGGGAACGCGCCTCTGCCTCGCGGCGTATGGAAGTACGGCAATATGCCGGCGCCCCCACCATTCAAGTGCTCACCCCGTTGTACGAGATCCATGCGGACGATCTGGCGACGCTGACGGAACAGCTGCATCTGCTTCAGCTTGTGCGGGCGGAGGATGGGTTCGGACATGATATTTCCACCGGCATCACCGTGACGGTCAAGCCGGCAAACCCCGACGTGCCGGATGTGCCGAACGGCAAAAACGCGTATATCGCGACCCTGCAGGTGGAGAATTTTCTCGGCGACAGCGCCGAAGCCACATTGGCACTGCAAGTCATCGGCGCTGTGACCACCACCGTGCCGACAGAGGATTGGTGAGCCGCCTTTGCCGTCCGCCGATCAGCGGCTGACGGGCGGCGTGCTGTGCGGATACTGCACGGCAATGCGGTTTTCCGGCTTGGCGTCGCACAGATACAGCACCGCCAAAAACGCCCATTCGAGCGGTTTCATGATAACATAAATCGCGTCCGCAAGATACGGGGAGCGAATGTGCTTCGCGATGGGATAGCCGGTTTTGTCGTACAGCCCGCGCACCAGCCGATGAAAGCGGGGTACGCGTTCTTCGAGCAGCTGCTCGAACGCATTGGCGATACACAACTGACGGTTGACCACCACGCGGTGTCTGTGCCGTTTGCCCGTCCGCAGCGGCTTGACGACCTTGCGGTGTCCGCCCGCCGCCACGGTGCAGAGATAATGCTGATCCTGCTGGATATTCTGCGGTGCGATCTTTTGCGACAGCGTCCAATCGGCCGTCTCGGCCCACGCTTTGATGACGCTGTCCGGCTCCTGCCCGAACAACGCCAGAATCGCGATCATCGCACCGAGCAGCGGCAGCGCCAGAATCAGCGCGAGCCACGGCCAGTTTGCCGCGCGATCCAACAGATGTGACAAACGCCTGAGCTTGCGCGGCTCCGCATGCCGCATCTGTTTTCTGTCTATCTCCGCCTTTTGCCACACCACCTGCCGCACTGTCCGCGCGGCGATAATGATGAAGTTCAGCGGGAGCAGCCACAAAAGATAATAATCGCTCTTCCCGAACTGCACGCACCACAGCACGCATTCCACCATGCCCAAATACAGGGCGGCGATGGCGACACCGTCGTCAGCGGCGGCTGTTGCCGCAGCGGCACATACCGCAGGTACAAATAGCCCGCGACGGCGACCAACATCATCACAACAATCGTCGGAAGCGCATCCGTCGCGATAGGTGTATGCAGGTCGGCACCGTAAAGCTGCTCCTGCCAATCGGCAAATCGAATCGGCAATAGGAGAAAATACTGCCACGACAGCAGCACCCCCAGCAGGAGCGTCGTCGCCTCGATCTTTTTCGCGGCGACATCGCGGCGGCGATCCGCGGGCTTGAGCACGAGAAAAATCACGTTTTCCAGTGTCAGCAGAAACGGCAGCCCCAGCAGCATCAGCAACAGCACGCCCGCGGAAAGATGCTGAGGATACGCTTCTCCGATCGTGCGGCAATACCCCACGATGCCCACAATCAACGCCAACAAAAAAGCGCCTGTCAACGTGATCAGGATCGGAAACCGATAAAACCCGTTTGCGCACTTTCCGAAAAACACTTTTATCCTTGTGAGCCCTTTCATCAACAAACGTCCCCTTTGCGTTAATCTCAAAGTTTCCGCTTTAAGTATAGCAAGGGGGACGTTATTTGTCAATCTATTTTTATCGAATTTCGATAACTATTACGCGAATATCGATCACTCGCGTGTCATAAACAGCACGCCCAGCGTGTTCGGACCGCAATGAGAGGAAATGGTGCAGCCCGCGCGGGTGACATAGATGTGTTCAAAATGCGCGTACTGCTCGACCAGCCCTTTCACCATGTCGATGCGCTCCTGCGAAATGCCGGAATGGGTGATAAACACCTTCTCGAGGTCGAGATCGTCGCGCCCCTCCAGATGATCCTTCACATACTGCGCCAGCGCTTTATCCAGCGACCCGCGATACTTTTTGCCCACATGCATGGCACCGCTGGTGTTGTCCACCTCGATGCACGGCTTGAGCTGCAACACGTTCGCGCCCAGCATTGCCAGCGCGGAGCACCGCCCGCCTTTATACAAAAATTCCAGCGTGTCAATGACAAAGCTCGCATGGCAGCGCGAAGTCAGCGCCTGCACCTCCTGCGCGATCTGCGCGGCGGGCAGCCCTGCGCGGATGCGCTTCGCCGCTTCCAGCACGAGCAACCCCGTGCCGGTGGACAGGTTGCAACTGTCGATGGCGTACACACCCTCCGTCTCCTCTGCCGCCAGCCGACAGTTTTGATGCGTGGAGGAAAGCCCCGACCCGATGTTGATATAGATCACTTCATCGCCGCGGTCGGTGAACTGCTTGAAAAACGCCGCGTACTCATCCATGTTGATCGCCGCCGTCTTGGGCAGCACCTTCTTTTCGCGGTACACGTCGTAAATCTGATCCGGCTGCAAGTCGTAGCCGTCGCCGTACTGCTTGCCGTCCAGAATCACATGGAACGGGTAGCAGTGCACGTCGAATTCGCGGCGCAGTTCGTCGCTCAGATCACACGTGCTGTCCGCACATAACACGATGCCCATGATAGTTCCTCCCTTTTTTTACACAAAATGCCCTGCCGGAGAATGTGCCGACAGGGCAAACGGGTGCTTAGAAACGAATTTTTTCTTCCAAATAGGCGGGCAGCGCGTCGATGGCGATGCGCTCCTGCTGCATGGTGTCGCGGTCGCGCACGGTGACGCAGCCGTCGGTCTCGCTGTCAAAATCGTAGGTGATGCAGAACGGCGTGCCGATCTCGTCCTCGCGGCGATAGCGCTTGCCGATCGAACCGGCGTCGTCGAAGTCCACCATGAACCGCTTCGCCAGCTCATCGTGTACCGCCAGTGCCTTTTCGCTCAGCTTTTTGGACAGCGGCAGCACCGCCGCCTTGAACGGCGCCAGTGCGGGATGCAGACGCAGCACTACGCGGGTGTCTTTTTCGTCGATGACTTCTTCGTCGTATGCGTCGCACAGGAACGCCAGCAGCACACGATCCGCCCCCAGCGACGGCTCGATGACATACGGCACATACCGTTCGTTGGTTTCGGGGTCGAAGTAATCCAACTTTTGACCGGAATGTGTGCTATGCTGATTCAAGTCATAATCCGTGCGGTCGGCGATGCCCCACAGTTCGCCCCAGCCGAACGGGAACAGGAACTCGAAATCGGTGGTCGCCTTGGAATAAAACGCCAGTTCCTCCTGCGCATGGTCACGCATGCGCAGATTTTCCTCGTGCATACCGAGGTTCAGCAGCCAGTTGCGGCAGAAATCCTTCCAGTACGCAAACCAATCGAGATCGGTGCCGGGTTTGCAGAAGAACTCCAGCTCCATCTGCTCAAACTCGCGGATGCGGAAGATGAAGTTGCCCGGGGTGATCTCGTTGCGGAAGCTCTTGCCCACCTGCGCCACACCGAAGGGGATCTTTTTACGGGTGGTGCGCTGAATGTTGGCGAAGTTGACAAAAATGCCCTGCGCCGTTTCGGGACGCAGATACAGCTCGCTTTTCGCGTCCTCCGTCACGCCCTGGAACGTCTTGAACATCAGATTGAACTGCCGGATATCGGTGAAATTTTTCTTGCCGCAGACAGGGCACACGATGTCGTGCTCGCGGATGAAATCCATCATCTGCTCGTTGCTCCAGCCGTCGGCGGATTCGCCGGTGTAATCCTCGATCAGCTTGTCGGCGCGGTGGCGGGATTTGCATTCCTTACAATCCATCAGCGGATCGGAAAAGCCGCCCACGTGTCCCGATGCGACCCACACCTGCGGGTTCATCAGGATGGCGCTGTCCAGCCCCACATTGGTGGGACTTTCCTGTACAAACTTTTTCAGCCATGCCTTTTTGATGTTGTTTTTCAGCTCCACGCCGAGCGGACCGTAGTCCCATGCATTGGCAAGACCGCCGTAAATGTCCGAACCGGGGTACACAAAGCCGCGCCCCTTACACATTGCCACAATTTTATCCATTGTTTTTTCAGTATTGACCATACGAATTCGTTCCTTTCCGACACGCCGCCGCGCGCCCTCTCGTATTTCCTTATTTTAGTATGAAATGCGGGATTTGTCAACCGGTGATCTCAAGTCAACTGTTGCGTCGAACTGCCGTCCGACAGCGAACGCATCAATTGTCCGCTTGTATCATACCAATATATGTATGGGTCGCCGAAACTGTAAAAACTGTTGCCGTCATTGGTCAGCACTGCCTCCGTATGCTGCTTCGTTTGAAAATCATACACGTCCAACCGCGTTAGGTATCCTGTACCGCGTCGCCTATGTCTTCCTCGGAGGACAGGACGGCGGCGGCGATGGTGTACACATAGCGGTATGTCTGATAAAACAACTGTGTGAACGCCTGATGGTCGCCGCGGATGGCGCGGCGCACCACATCGGTGTCCACCGAAAACGGATCCAACCCCGGCGCGTTCATGGCGATCAACGAACCGGGGATCTCCGCCAAGGCGGGGAGTTCCTGCGCCTCTGTCAACTTCCAGTCCTCCAACGCCATCACCTCATCATAATGACAGTATACTGCTTTTTCGCTATCATGTCAAATGGCGGCAAGCACAGCAGAAAGCCGCCCTATACGGACGGCTTTCTGTATAGTATATGCCAATTTATACTTTACGTATATGAGTTATTCCTCTACCGGAAACGAGCCAATTTTGTTGACGGCATATTGCAGGATCAGACGCGCATCGCTGGAATCGACCGTGTCGTTGCCGTCCACATCGGCGCAAAGAGTCTGTTCCTCCGTCAGCGCGACCTTGCCCACCGCACTTTGCAGCACGATGCGCGCGTCGCTGGAATCGACCTCGCCGTCAGCGTTGACGTCACCGTACACGACCTCAGCCGCTTGTTTGAGCACCAGCAACGCCTGCGCAGCCAGCAACTGTTCTGTTGCCGCGTCCACCTCGTCCTGCGTGGCAAACTCATCCTCGAACACGGCCTGTGCCGCCGCTTTCGCCTGTTGATAGGCAGCCTCGTTCAGCGATTCCTCGGTGTACAGGCTCTCGTCCAGTGCCAGCGCCTTTTCCAGCACGCTCTTATCGACATCCGCCGGCGGCTCGATTGGCTTAAGTTCCAGCGTATTCCACGCTTTTATCATATCGTCCGCGGCATTGTTGCGCTGCGCAAAGGTGGCGTCGGCATTTTCCACCACCGCTGCAAGCGCTTGTTTCGCGGTCTGATACACCTCACTGTTCACCGATTCCTCCGTGCACAGCACCTCGAGCCCTTCCACAATCGTCAACATCAGTTTCAGTTCCTCTTGGCTGATGCCTGCCGTCGGCGCTTGCGCATCCAGCACAGCTTCGTCCACCACCGCGTCGGTCATACCCACCGAGATATCGTCGATGTACAGCATACCCGCTTGCGTATCGTGGAACGTAAAGGTGAGCGCCGTCGCCAGATTCAACAGAGCGGATGTGCCGGTGACAGCCGTGCCGTTCAGCGTCAGCGCGGTCAGATCGAACGTGACGGTGGTGAATTTTTCGCCCTGCGCAATCGTCGCACCGCCGGCCACGTCATACGTCTTGCCGCCGCTGGTGACCGTCAGTCCCAACGTCTTTTCGCGTGCGTCGGGATTGAGCACTTTGACAGTGAGCGTGTTGTACAAGCCCAGATGCAGTTGCAGGCTCTCATACGACAGCACCGGACCAAACGCGATGTCGCCGCCCTTGTCGTACGTCAGCTTCAGCGAGTACGTACCCTCCGCGCTGACAGCCATACTATAGTCATAAGTCGCCCCTGTCGTCGTCCACGACGGACGGACGCCGGTGTTGCGTTCTTCGGTGAAGGTGCTGTCATACACCCACGCGTCGCCGTCCGCGAACATCCAATCCTGCGCGGTGAAATAGCGGATGGAGGCGGCGGGCTTCAGCGTGGTGTCGTCCACGTCCACCGTGCGGAACGGCGAAGCGGGGATCCCCACCGCATTGATCAGATTGGCGGACTGATTGAAGTTGTCAAACGCATAGGTCACGTTTTTCGGATCGGACACGCGGTTGCTCCACACCTTGACGGTATTGTCATCCACGATCTCCGCCTTGGCGCCCACAAACACATTGTCCTCACCCGCAATGGCAAAGCCATGCAGCGTCGCGTCGCGGATGGTCATCAAACCGTCGCCGACACGGTCGAAGGTGATGTAGATCGCGTGATCTTTGATCTCCATGGACGTATACACCGGCGCGGTGTACTCGTCTCCCCCGCCGTACACCATATTCAGCGCCGCCAGCGCAAACCGCTGCCCGACCGGCGTTTTGATGCGCGGATGGATCGGGTCGGAGGAAGTGCCGTCTCTCATATGGTCGAGCGGCAGATCGTAGATCGTCAGCATCGCCATGTTGTTGTCCTCGTTCGCGCGGAAGCTGTTTTCCATGGATTCCGCGAGATAACCGAGGTGCTGAGGATTCTTCGAGCCGTTATCGTAGCGATAGGGCGCCACCTGCGTGAAGATAAACGGCATGGTGTTGTTCTCGAAACCGAATTTCTCGCTCCAGCTTTTCTTGAGCAGATTCAATTCGATATCGTAAATTTCCGCGCGGTTGCTGTTGCTTTCGCCCTGATACCAGATCGTACCCGCGATATTCAGCCCTTCCAGCGGACCGATCTTCTGGTTGTACAGCGTGGACATGGAACCGGCGGAAGTCGGCCACCATTCCGCATCATAGTAGAGATTGTACTTCTTGAGCGCCGCTTTGACTTCCGCGTCCGCTTCCACGGCATCGCGCGGCAGCCAGCCTTCGATCACGGTGCCACCGATCGCGGTGTTCAGCACACCGACCGGCACATCCAGCGTCTCTTGCAGCTCCTTGGCAAACGAATACGCGACCGCAGACATGCGGCCGATCGCCGCTCCGTTGTCGCCGCGGCCCCACACCGCGCCCGGGATATCCTGCGCCGGATCGACCGGTTGCTCTCCGGTCTGTCCGGAGGGATAGGTAGGCTCGAGGAAAACGCGCAGATACGGATTGTTCGCCTCTGCGATCAGGTTGGCGGCATCCATGTCGGTGCTGACGGACAGCGCCATGTTGGACTGTCCGCACGCCAGCCACAATTCGCCGATGAGAACATCCTCGACCGCTTGTATCAGCTTGCCGTTTTGCGACACTTCAAATCGATACGTGTCATAGCCACCCTCCAATGCGGGGTAAGTCACTTGCCACTTGCCGTCCGCATCGGCTGTCGCCGTCTTGGTGCCCAGCAGCTCATCGCCTTTATAGAACTTGACTTCAACCTCCGAGCCCTCTTTATGATAGCCCCAGATGTTGATGGGTTTGTTTTGCTGGAACAGCATACCATCGCTGAAAACGGTCGGCAGCGACAGTTCGTTGGTGATGTCCACCAGCCGCACATTGTCCACCTTGATCGTCAGTTGATCCGTAAAATCAGCGGGCCAGCCGTTCATGTAAATGCGCATATAGTTGATATTGGCCAGATTCAGATCGCCGCCGGACGGGCTGGTGGAGGACAGCATCAGCTTATACGTCGCTTTGCCGTCCTTCCAGTTCAGCGTTTGCACGCCCCACGCCCATTCCTGCTGATCGCACGTACCGCTGCTGGTCAGCTCAACCTGCCCCGACATGCGCGTCAACACCGACACGTCGCCCGGATGCGTGAGGTTGGCCACCTCAATGTCCATCTGCAACTGCAGCATTTTCGGATTGTGCGCCGACGCGTCGATCGGCTCAAAGCTTTTCGCCGTCACATTCGTAGGCGTGGACGTACCGTTACCCGAAATGGTGGTGTTCGCCGTAAACGGAATTTCCGCCACCTCGTAAGTGGTATCCCATTGTTCCTCCTCCTCGCTGGCGGCAGGACGGGACACATCCACGATGGCGACGTCGCTCAAACGGATGCTGTGCGTACCCGTTTCCGCAGGCAGATTCGCCAGTTCAAAGCGGAAAAACGTGATGCTAGACGGGTCAAAGCTCGCCTGACGGCTGCCGGTCGGGAAGGGCAGCAAGATGTCGTTCCACTCGCCCGCGACCAGATCAGAGCCGTCTGCTCGTTTGAGGGTGCGTACCTGCCAGTTGAGATAATACCCGTTTTCCATCTTGGTCGCCAGTTCAAGCTGCCCGAACGGCGCTTGCAGCACGCTCAGCGGATCGGCGTCATCCTCGCTGTCCACATACAGTTTCAAACTCAGCGCCAAATTTTCGTTGGCAATGTCGGACACATCAATGCTCAGATCTCTCCGCCACGCGGAGCCGTACACGATCTTACCGTTGGAATTGACCAGACGGCTGACCTCTTTGCGGTCATAGATCGTCTCCAAAACCAGATTGTCCATCGGGTCCTTGGTTTCGGCGGAAGCGAAGGGCGTGACCAGTGTCGGCAACAACAATAGCACGCTCAGTACCCCCGCCATCAATTTCTTGATTTGCATGGTGTTTTCCCCTTTTTCCTTTATTGGTATGTCCTTTTCATACCGTTTTCAGTATAGCATATTCACCGCAAAGAGCAAGGGAAAAGGCAGATTTTTGTATGTATGTATAAAAAGGCAGAATAAAAATCGTGCATCTGCCCAATGGCACAGTCTCCTTGCTTGGTCGGCTGCAAAAGATTGTGGAAAAATTGCTTGACAAGCAGGTGGTTCGATGCTATACTAATGCTTGTTCTGAATATCCGGGTGTAGCGCAGATTGGTAGCGCGCTTGAATGGGGTTCAAGAGGCCGCAGGTTCGACTCCTGTCACTCGGACCAATCATAACCACCGAAAAACGGCTTAAACGCTGGATTTTCGGTGGTTTTTGTTTTTGAAAACGAAAGTGAGATTTCAAGCGTTTTTCGGCCTTTTTTTGGCGGGCGTTACTACGGGGTTACTACGGGTTTTAAAAGCAAAATGCGCCGCCTTTATGATAATTTTTCGATGGCGGCGCGGAGCGTTTTAATGTCTTGGTGAATGTAGGTGTTGGCA
>CAJKXG010000004.1 GCA_905203795.1 uncultured Oscillospiraceae bacterium
AGATTTATATAAAATACACCCCCTGTAAAACAGGGGGTGTATTTTTGTGCTCTTATTCCTCCAGTAAACGGCGCAGCATGGCGTCGGGATCGTTCAAAAACCGCTTGGTCACTTGGTAGTGTTCGGTATCGGCGTAATGCACGGGCGTAATGCCCGCCTCGGAAAATTCCCACACCTCGGCGTCGGGATACGCCATCAGCATCGGCGAATGGGTCGCGATGATAAACTGCGAATCCTGCTTGACCAGCGCATGCATACACGCCATCAGGGTCAAAATATGCGTAGGCGACAAGGCGGCTTCCGGCTCATCCAAAATATACACGCCATGACCGCTGAACCGATTTTGCACCAACGCGAGAAAGCTCTCGCCATGCGACCGTTCGTGCAGCGACATCCCGCCGTAGTAATCCAGTAACGGCGGAGCGTTAGCGGGGATTTCGTTCAATACTTCCAGATAGCTGGCGGCGTTATAAAAGCTCTCGGCGCGAAGAAAAAAGCCGTCCTCGGCATATTTGGATTTGGAAAGTGTGACATATTTCCACAAATCGGTATGGGATTCGCGCGTGGAAAAGGCATAGTTGCGCGTGCCGCCTTCCGCATTGAAGCCGAACGCCACGGCAATCGCCTCGATCAACGTCGATTTGCCCGTACCGTTTTCACCGACGAAAAAGGTGACGGGTTTGCGAAAGGCGATCTTGTGATGCTCCGTCAGATACCGAACCACGGGAAGCGCGCGCAGATAGGAATCCTCTGCCACCGGCTTGTTTAAAATGACCTCGTTGATGTATTGACCGCTTGACAACACCTCTCACCTCCAAAAACAGCACACAGGGGTAGGTTTTTGCATATCCTAATAGTATAATATAAGTGCTATTCTACTGTTTGTCCTCTAAAATTTCCAGATTTCGGCGCACGACCGCTTCGCCACGCCAGCCGTAGGCTTTGCCCTTCAGCGCATGCGGCGCCTCCAAATCGTCGGCAGTGAGATAGGGCGCGTAGGCGGTGAAGCAAGGATGAGGGCGCACCGCCGCCTGCCGATTGTAGGGGCACACTTCCTGACAGCGGTCGCAGCCCCACACCAGACCGCCGCGCCGCATCAACGCGATCTCCTCCGCCGTGAGTTCGCCTTTGCGCTGCGTCACATCGGACAGACAGCGCCGACGGCGCTCCTTCCCCGTCATGCCGACGCAGCTTGCGGGACACGCAGCCGCGCACGCCCCACAATGGCGGCAGCCGCGCGATTCGCCCGCGTATGTCGGCAGAGGGGCGTCTGTCACAATACAGCCGATAAACACATACGATCCAAAGGTAGGGTTGAGCAACAACCCGTTATCGCCGCGCACACCCAAGCCCGCACCAACCGCCGCCCGCACCTCGGGAATGGGAGAATTGTCGAGAAACGACTCGAACCGATACGGCAGCGCCGCCGCCATTCGCTCGGCGGCGGTACGCAGCACGGCGCCCGCCGCGTCATGATAGTCCGGCACGCAGGCGTAGCGGGACAGATTGCGCGGTTGTCCTTCGTCCGCAAAGCGATACGGGAACAGTGCCACCAGCACTGTGCGCGCATCGTCCGGCAGGCGCGCCATCGCGCGGCAGGGCAGCAGGTGTCCCGCCACCCTCTCAAACGCGCAGCTTCCCGTCTCGGTCAGCGCCAATTCTCGAAAAACGGCGTTGATCGTCTGCATATTCTGCTCTCCCATAACCTACCCCCTTTTTAACGTTTGACTTGTTGCCGCATTCGTGTTATACTACTGCACCGGAAGCCCATCTCGGAAAGGAGAATTCCATGAAACCGCATCTGACCTATCGGCACACGCGCTTTGCCTGTTACATCGGCTATATCACACAGGGCATCGTCAACAATCTGACGCCCCTGCTGTTTGTCATTTTCCGCGAGCAATCCGGCGTCACCTACGAGCAGCTCGGGCGGCTGATCCTGCTCAATTTCGGGACACAACTGCTCGTTGATCTGCTGTCCGTGCGGCTGCTCGACCGCATCGGCTATCGCACCGCCGCCGTGCTGGCACACATCATGGCGGGCGCGGGGCTGCTCTTTTTGGGCATCCTCCCCCGCGTGATGCCGTCGTACATCGGGCTGATGATCGCCGTCGTCGCCTATGCCATCGGCGGCGGGCTGATCGAGGTGCTGATCAGCCCCATGCTGGAGGCGCTTCCCAGCGACAAAAAAGCGGCGGATATGAGCTTGCTGCACTCCTTTTATTGCTGGGGGCAGGTGCTGACCGTGCTGATCAGCACGCTGGCGCTGCTCGCGGTCGGCTCGACGCGCTGGACGCTGCTCCCGCTTTTCTGGTCGATCATCCCCTTTTTCGGGGCGTTGATCTTCCTCTTTGTGCCGCTGGGCGATCCGGTCCCCGAGGAGACCCGCACCCCGCTCGGTACACTGCTGAAATCGCGCATTTTTTGGCTGTCGCTGCTCATGATGACCTGTGCGGGCGCGTCGGAGCTCGCGATGTCGCAATGGTCCTCGCTGTTCGCCGAACGGGGGTTGCAGCTGAATAAAGCCATGGGCGATCTGCTCGGTCCCTGCCTTTTCGCCGCGTTGATGGGGATCGGACGCACGATTTACGCGGTGTTGGGCGATCGGCTGCCGCTGGAACGCGCGCTGCGCGCCTGCGCTGTTTTGTGTGCGGCGTGTTACGCCGTGACCGTGCTGTCCCCGTGGCCGCTGCTGTCGTTGGTCGGCTGCGCAGTCTGCGGGCTGTCGGTCAGCCTGATGTGGCCGGGGGTGTACAGTCTATCGGCGGCGCGTTTTCCCACCGGCGGCACAGCGCTGTTCAGTATGCTCGCGCTGTTCGGCGACCTCGGCTGTTCGATCGGTCCGTGGATCTCCGGCATGGTCTCGGACGCCGCGCAAACCTCCACGGCGGCGATGACCTACGCCGCGCAAAACGGGTTGTCCATGGATCAAGTCGGGCTGAAGCTCGGCTTGGCGGTGATTATGATATTCCCGCTGGCGATGCTGGCAGGGCTGTTCCCGCGCAAAAAGCGCTGATCAAGCCATTTCGGCGCGCGCCTCAAAACAGCGGCCGCGATCGTGCTCGGCGCATACATACAGCGCGCCGTCCCGCTCGGCATGAAACAAGCGCAGGGTTTCTCCCAGGCGCGCTTCCCCCGCAAAATGCAGGCTGACGCGCCGAAACTGCCGCCCGCTCATGCCGCCGGGCAGAAAATCGCACAGCAGATCGGCGTAGACGCTGTTGTTGAGGTGTCCGTTCCAATCGGTCTGCGACCAACCGACCTGCCACGTGCCCGCCTCCTGCATATTTTCGGGCAATGCGAAACGCGTGGGATCGGCACAGCATATCGTATCGCGCGGTTGCGCTTGAATACCGAAGCGGTCGAACGCGCTGGGGCGCAGCAGGCGATGCGTCTGCATATCCACCAGCGCAAATGCGGTCACGCCCTCGATCAGCAATTCGCCTGCGGCGCTCCAAAACTGATAGCAGCGGAAAAATTGCGCACCGCGATTGGCGCGATGCCACGACCGCAGCGTGATCTCCTCCCCCATTTCGGGTGCGCGCAGGATCTCGGTTTGCAGGCGCGTGAGCAGAAACGCCATGTTCTGCTCCGCCAACCCCTGAAAGCCCAAGCCCACTTCGCCGAGATGCCGTTCGCCGACCTCCTGTTGCAGCCGCAATTGATTGGACAGCCGCAGCCGTTGATCTGCACCCACGTCATAGGTGGCGATGCGCGTGTGCCAGTCGTACACCGGCTTAACGGTGCTATACGGTATTTCCATACGGACATCTTCCTTTCGATTGTCCAATTATCTACCCCCAATTGCAAAAGCGTACCGCCATTTTGTAATATTTATTCTAAATATTACAAAATGGATAACGCGATCTGCTTAGGGGTATATTTTTGCCCAATTATAGAGAAAAGGCGCTGCAACTTCGCTTGCAGCGCCTTTGTTTGTGTCAGCGGATCACGTCCACGCCGCCCATATACGGACGCAGCACTTCCGGCACCGTCACGGAACCGTCCTCGTTCTGGTAATTTTCCAGAATCGCCGCTGTGGTGCGTCCCACAGCCAGACCGCTGCCGTTGAGCGTGTGCACCAACTGCGCCTTGTCCTTCGGATTCATCTTGAAGCGGATGGACGCGCGGCGCGCCTGATAATCCTCAAAGTTGGAGCAGCTCGAAATCTCCTTATACGCGTTGTAGCTGGGCAGCCACACCTCGATGTCATAGGTCTTGGCGCTGGAGAATCCGAGGTCGCCGCGGCACAGCGTCACCACGCGATACGGCAGACCGAGCAATTGCAAGCAGTGCTCCGCGTCGTGCGTCAGACTTTCCAGCTCCTCATAGCTGTGATCGGGATGGGCAAATTTGACCAGTTCCACCTTATTGAACTGATGCTGGCGGATCAAGCCGCGCGCATCGCGTCCGGCGCTGCCCGCCTCCCCGCGGAAGCAGGCGGAATATCCGCAGAATTTGATCGGCAGCTTGTTGCCGTCCAAAATTTCGTCGCGATAATAGTTGGTGACCGGCACCTCCGCCGTCGGGATGAGGAACAGTTCGTCGCCGTCATACGTCATGCCGTACATATCCTCCGCGAACTTCGGCAATTGCCCGGTCGCGGTCATGCTCGCGCGGTTGGCGATATACGGCGGCAGCATTTCGGTGTAGCCGTGCTGCGTACTGTGGGTGTCCATGTAGAAATTGATGATGGCGCGTTCCAACCGCGCGCCCAGACCTTTATAAAAGTGGAAACGTGCGCCCGTCACCTTCGCGGCGCGTTCGGGATCGAGAATGTCGAGGTCGCGGCCGATATCCCAATGCGCTTTCGGCTCAAACTCAAACCGGCGCGGCTCGCCCCAACGGCGCACTTCGGGATTTTGGCTGTCATCCGTACCGTAGGGCACGCTGTCGTGCGGGATATTCGGCACGGACAGCAGCAGCTCGCGCTGTTCCGCTTCCACGCCGCTGAGCTTGCCACCCAGCGTTTTTCCCTCATCCGCCAGCGTTTTCATGCGTTCCATGATGGCGGATACGTCGCCGCCCTCTTTTTTGATACGCGGAATCTGTTTGCTTGCCGCGTTTTGTTCCGCTTTCAGCTCATCCAGCCGCGCGCTGACCGCCCGACGTTCCGCGTCGATGGCGATGATGCGATCGATGGTTTCGTCCATGTCCTTGCCGCGCGACCGCACCGCTTCCTTCACGCGATCCGGTTCGCTCCGCACTACTTTAATGTCCAACATACTTGTTCGCCCTCTCTGATGAAATTCAGTTAAATTTATTTGCCAACGATTTCAGATCGTCGTTGTCGTAAAACTCGATTTGCAGCACCCCACCCTTACGGGCGGACACCACCTTCACGCGGCGACCGAGATGCTCGGTCAGCGACAGCGCCACCTCGTCGTACAGGCTGTCACGGGAAAACAGCGTTTGCGACGAAGGCTCGCCCTTCTTGCGATCATTGTTGGCGGCTTTCGCCATTTTTTCCGCATCCCGCACCGACAAGCCCTTGGCTACGATGGCTTCCGCAGCCGCCAGTTGTTCCGCTTCGGTCGGGAACGAAAGCACCGCCCGCGCGTGTCCGGCGGACAATTTGCCCTCGGTCAATTGCTCCGCCACCGCGTCCGGCAGATTCAGCAGCCGCAGCGCATTGGCGACGGCAGGGCGCGATTTATTCACCGCTTTCGCCGTTTCCTCCTGCGTCAACCCATAGGTTTCCATCAGCGTGCGATAACCGCGCGCTTCTTCCATCGGATTGAGATCTTCGCGCTGCAAATTCTCGATCAACGCCAATTCCGCCGCTTCGCGGTCGGTCATTTCGCGGATCACGACGGGGACTTCGGTGAGTCCCGCCTGCCGCGACGCGCGCCAACGGCGTTCACCGGCGACCAACTGATAGCTGCCGTCCGGCATCGGACGCACGAGCAGCGGCTGCAACACCCCGTGCTGGGCGATGGATTCGGTCAATTCCGCCAACGCCGCTTCGTCGAACTGTTTCCGCGGCTGTGCGCGGTTCGGCACGATATCCGCAATACGCAGTGAGACGATCTTGCCGGATTCCTCCGCGCTGTTTTCCACAAACAACGCGTCCAGCCCTTTCCCCAGTCCGCCTTTTTTCATCGCCATATTCTCACACTCCTCTATTTCCGCTGATCAGCTCCTGCGCCAGACGGTCATACGCCAGCGCGCCCTTGGAACTGCGGTCATAATAGTTCACCGGCTTACCGAAGCTGGGCGCCTCGGACAGCCGCACACTGCGCGGAATGGCGGTGGCAAACCCCTTCCGCGGGAAAAACCGCTTAACCTCTGCCACCACCTGCTGTGTCAAATTTAATCGACCGTCAAACATCGTCAGCAAAACGCCTTCCAGCTCCAGCCCCGGATTATACATGCGTTTGACCTGCCGCACCGTCGTCATCAGCTGCGACATACCGTCCAGCGCGTAATATTCGCATTGCAGCGGTACGAGAAACGTATCGGCAGCACACAGGGCGTTGAGACTGAGCAGTCCCAGTGAGGGCGGGCAGTCGATGAAAATGTAGTCGTATGTCTCCCGCAACGGCGCGAGCACCGCTTTCAGGCGGTTCTCCCGTCGGGCTTGTCCCACCAATTCGATCTCCGCGCCCGCCAGCTTCACACTGCACGGCAGCAGATCGACACCGCGAAACGCCGTGGTGAGGATCGCTTCCTGCGCTTCCGCCGCGCCGATCAACAATTCATAGGTGGACGCCTTCACTTCCCGCTTATCCACGCCCATACCACTGGTCGCGTTGCCCTGCGGGTCGAGATCCACCAGCAAACACCGTTTGCCCGCCGCGCCGACAGCCGAGGTCAGATTCACCGCTGTGGTCGTTTTACCGACGCCGCCTTTTTGATTGAAAATCGCGATACTCTTCCCCATCGCCTGTCGCCTTCTTTCTATCGTCTGCCTTTCAGTATAGCACGTTTCGCCAAAAGAATAAAGGGCTTTTTGAAAAAAGTCCGAAAGTTTCACGTGAAACACGCCTGTGGCGGACAGTCGCCGATGTGTTCAGAGGAATCATCCCGTACAGACAGACGAAAGGAATTGACAGGCGGTGGGGCGGGTGTTACAATGAAGGCGGAAAAGGGGGCTTTTTTATGAAAACGATCACCATGCGGTTTCCGGGCGGTCGTCCAAAGGCACTGACGCTCAGCTACGACGACGGTGTGGAACAGGACATACGGCTGATGTCCATCATGGACGCGCACGGCATCAAGGGCACATTTAATCTGAACAGTGGGCTGTTGAAATCGGAAGAAACGAGCTATCCGGCGGGAAAAACCCATCGGCAGTTGACGGTGGCGCAAGCGCGCAAGGTATACGCGCATGCGGGACACGAGGTCGCCGTCCACGGCGTGACACATCCCTCGCTGGGGCAACTGCCGCTGCCTGCGGCATTGCAGGAGGTGCTGGAGGATCGCCGCCGACTGGAGGACATGTTCGGTACGGTGGTGCGCGGCATGGCGTACCCCTACGGCACGTACAACGACGCGCTGATCGAGGGGCTGCGCGCCGTGGGCATCGCCTACGCGCGCACAACGGCGTGTCGGGAGGATTTTGCGATCCCCGACGACTGGCTGCGGCTGAAAGCAACCTGCCACCACTGTCACCCGCGCCTGACAGAACTGACAGATCGCTTTTTGAACGGCGATCAACGGGGGAATCCGTGGCTGTTTTATCTGTGGGGACACAGCTACGAATTCGAGGACAACGACAACTGGGCGGTCATCGAGCGGTTTTGCGAGACGGTCGGCGGACGCGAAGATGTGTGGTATGCGACCAACCTCGAAATTTACGATTACGTAGAGGCTTATCGCCGCTTGCAGTTTGGCGCAGACGGGCGCTTGGTATACAACCCCTCCGCCGTCAGTGTGTGGGTAAACGCGGACGGACATGTTTTCGAAGTGAAAGCGGGCGAAACCTGTGACGTGTGACACTGTCACGGCGCTGTCCGTGAGAAAAGCCTGTTGCATACGCAACAGGCTTTACGCTTTTCGACATCGGTTTTATTATCTTTTCTCCTTGTAACTGTTTACCATATCCGCAAAAGCGGGATCTTCCCGCATTCTTGCAAATGTCCGCTGTGGAGCAGTTTCAAGAAATTCGATGGTCCAATCCAGCATTCTGTTTCCCCTGTATAAATCTTTTACCATACCATTCAAAATCTTGTCTTTCTCCGCAAGCGCGTCAATTTGTTGTGCGGATTGCAATTCTCGATGACGAATCCGCATAATGTCTTCTGTTTCTCCTTGAAACGCTGTTATTCTGAGCGCTAACGTTTCCCAGTATTTATGCGCCATAATTAAAAATGCCGGTTCAAGACTGTTTTCATAAATTTCCGTGAGATAATGCCCAATCGTTTCCGCATATGGTATTTTTTCTTGAAAGACGTGGATGGTCACCGGTTCACCAAACCAAATTCTTTTGACCAACTTAACTGCAAACCCTTCCGCAAGGCTATACAGATTCTTTCGAACCCATTCGCGCGACTCTTCTGTATCGTATGCAAAAAGCTGTTCCGATTTTATCCCCGCTGTGCCGCCGAATGATGGAAATATACGCAGCAATTCGAGTGCTTCCGGCGTTTTGCCGGAAGCATGCAAGAGTTTCGCCTTCATATTAATGGCTTCCAGACGAATTTTCTCAATCGTACAACCATTTAAAATACAATCGCATAGTTGTGTCAGTTCCGTTTTCTTCTCAAGTAAAGCATCCGGATTCGCCACTTGTCCCCCGACCGCATCATACATATATAGGCTCATAATACGATAATCTTCCACATATTTTTGACGTGCAGCCGTTACCAGCGCTTTCGCATCCGCCAATTTCCCCTGTCCTCGCAGTTGCCAGTATGTCGCTTCCATATCCTCTATTTCCGCCTCTATTTTCAACCGATCATATCCTACCAGTTCGTCCAATGATACATTAAAAAATCGCGCCAAAACGGGCAATAAGGCAATATCCGGATAGGTTTCGCCTCTCTCCCATTTGCTGACGGCGGCGTTTGATATATTGAGACATTCTGCGAGCTGCTCCTGTGTCAGATCTCGTTTTCTTCGTAAACGTTTAATATTTTGGCCAATCATTATATCCATTTTGTCTTCCTCCGTATCATGAGTAAGCGGTACCTGCTTCTGTCTCCATTATACCGAAAAATGCTGTGTTTACAAGATAATACTGCGACAGCAGCCTAAACCATCAGTTGAAAATTTGACGGCATATGAAAAAGCGCATGTGTCTGAGCAGACACATGCGCTTTTTATGGCACCCCCTACCGGAATCGAACCGATGACTGTCCCTTAGGAGGACAGAGCTGACCCTTTTCCGGGGCGTGCTATATCCGTATGCGGAATATCTCGCGTATTTTGCGAAGTTTCAGGAAAACTGAGGCAAATACAGAACTCTCTTTGATGGTTTTTATATCTTTTCAAATGCATTACAAGCAAACGGTACCGCAGATGGTGCCATAAATGGCGCCAATTCTCGTGTGAAATAGGTGTTATAAATTTTACACGTTTGAACTTGCACGCGTGTACCATACCGAGGGAAGGCATACAGTCGATCAGGATATATTCATAATCGTTCTTTACCTTATTCAGATAGGTTCTCAAAACAGTTTCACGGCTCATAGTCGTTACAAGCATCATTTCCATTGCGGACAGTTCAAGGTTTGCGGGAAGCAAATCAACATTTTCCTCGTGATGCAAAATACCGAAATGCGGGTTTCCGTTTTCTTCACGCATTATCTCGGACAACTTATTAGTAATGGTAGTCGGCAGACTGTCATTATCTTTCCATCCGAGGCAAGTCGTGAGGTCGCCCTGCGGATCGGCGTCTACAAGGAGTACCTTTTTACCTTGCTTTGCAAGTCCTATCCCTAAATTGACCGTTGTGGTCGTTTTGCCTGTGCCGCCCTTCTGATTGCAGATAGCAATGGTTTTACAGTTTGGCATTGGCTTTCCTCCTTTCCATAGATTTATAGCCGGCTGTGTTCAGACGGCTATGTATCAACGCAGTATTTGTTTTCAACACCCCCTGCGTAAAGCTGTTGCTTTGTGTGGGAAGCACATCGGTCACAGTTTGCGAAACCGTGTCATAGGAATTTCACCTCTGCCGGGTTATCCGCCAGCTCCGTAGAGAAGTATCATTATCATTCTGACTGTCATCGCCGTATCAGGTGCAGCCTGACGCTTTTACCGGGGATTCTCGCTCGCCCTATTATCAGAGGTCTTGGCGTACCCGATAAGGTGGCTCATCATCAGAACTAAAGTCCGATGTGCCTATATATTCAGTTGTCAAGGAACAGCGAAAGAGTTGCTCCTAATCGGAGTTAAGAAATAACCCTTTCACTAATTCCCACTGGGAGAAACCAGTCGGCAAGGCAAAATAAAAAATTTTTTTGAAAAAATAAAAAAAGCCACCTGATCCTGAATAGGAAAAGGTGGCTGAATGAAAACACCGTATCGTAACTGAACGACACGGTGCAACTTGAATTACTTATTCGATTTGATATTTTCCTTATATATAGAGAATTTGAAAGTTTCTATTTTTCGCTTTCCTTACTTTCATAATGACTTCATCAACACCATCGGTATATTTGCCAAGCCGGATAAGCGAATTGCGTTTGTTTATAAGAGAAGAAATGATTTCTGCATATTCACGGTCATTGAGAGCGATGTAATACTTTTTGTTTTTCATAAGTGTAACCTCCTACGTTGATTATATAATAATCCGGTCATTTTGAAAAATGTGCGTGGCAGGGAAACCCTAACACATAATAAAAAGGGGATAAAAAGGTACAGGGTAAAACAAGTTCGAACTGTTATGAGCACTCTTTTCAATTAGCAGGATTTTTAGCACGATTTTTTGAGCGATTAGCAGGAAAGCGATTTTGATTAGCAAAAATCGAAAATTCCTGCTAATTATATTAGCAAGCTAATTGAGGGTAATGGTAATATGAACACGAAAAACATGAGCAAAAAACAGCCTTAATTCGTCATCTGTGCAAAAACACAGGCATACAAAAAATAAAGCCGAAAACCTTGTAAAATCAAGGCTTTCGGCGTTGTTTGTGGCGTCGCTAAGAGGATTCGAACCTCCGGCCTACCGCTTAGGAGGCGGTCGCTCTATCCGGCTGAGCTATAGCGACATTTATTAAATTGTATTTGTATTACCACTTGCCTTTTTTGAAAAGGCAAGTGATAAAGTAACACCTTAGGAGGCGAACGCTCTATCCTGCTGAGCTACGGGCGCATATTATAAAATTGAGGTAAAATGGCTTTTTATGGCCTCTCGCTTACATTTGACTGAAAAGTGGACACAGGGTGCCAAACAGGGTGCCAAATCTCCGGAGGTGCCCACACAAGGTCGCGAAAGCGGCGTTTTCCTCGCGTTTTCGCGGTTTCCCTCGCTTATCACGTGGATAGAGCAAGACCTTAGGAGGGGACCGTTATATCCATTTAACTAAGAGGGCATATGTGGTATTTTACCATGCCGCCGCCGTTTTTGTCAACTGTCGGCTGTGCGGCTATGCGCTTTTGACGGATCGGGCAAAAAACCAACGGAAACATTGGCTCTTTCCCCTATTGTATTCCGTTGTCCTCCTCGCTTATAATACAAGCGCTACTCAATATGAACGGAGGCTATCCTCATGTATGATCCCGTGGACAGACACTTTCCCCACCTTTTGCACGGCGCGGACTATAACCCCGAGCAATGGATCCGAACACCGGAAATTTGGGACGAGGATATGCGGCTGATGAAGCTGGCGCATATCAACGCCGTTTCCGTCGGCATTTTTTCCTGGGCGGCTCTCGAACCGGAGGAAGGCGTGTTCCGCTTTGACTGGTTGGATACGATCATGGACAAACTGGCAGAAAACGGCATTCGCGCCATTCTGGCAACACCCAGCAGCGCGCGTCCCGCATGGCTGGCGCAGCGGTATCCGGAGGTCTTGCAGGTGCGCGAGGACGGTACGCGCATCCAATTCGGCATCCGTCAAAATCACTGTCTCACTTCGCCGCTTTATCGCGAAAAGACGGCGCTGATCAACCGAAAACTGGCGGAACGATATGCCGATCATCCGGCGCTGTCTCTCTGGCATGTTTCCAACGAATACGGCAGTGTCTGCCACTGCGAGCTTTGCCAGCGCGCCTTTCGCGACTGGCTCAAGAAAAAATATGACGGCGACCTTGACCGTTTGAACTTTGAATGGTGGGGCTCGTTCTGGAGTCACACCTATACCGACTGGGAACAAATCCACTCCCCCACCTATATCGGTGAAAATCTGGCAAATGCCCTGAAACTAGAGTGGCGTCGGTTTGTCAGTGATCAAAACATCTCCTTTTTTGAAAATGAAATCGCACCGTTGCGCGAGTTGACGCCGCATGTGCCCCTGACCACCAATTTGATGGGCACATTCGACGGCATCGATTATCAGAAATTGGCGCGGCACATGGACGTCGTTTCGTGGGACAATTATCCCGACTGGCACAACGCACCGCCTTTGTACACGACATCTATCGCTCGCTGAAAGGCGGACGTCCGTTTCTCATGATGGAAAGCACGCCCAGCAACATCAACTGGCGCGGCGTCAATAAATTGCAGCGTCCGGGTATGCAGCGGCTGTCCGCTTTGCAGGCGATTGCCCACGGCTCGGACAGCGTGCAATATTTCCAGTGGCGCAAAAGCCGCGGCTCGCATGAAAAATTCCACGGCGCCGTGGTGGATCACGTCGGGCATGAGCACACCCGCGTGTTTGCCGACGTGGCGCATCTGGGCAGTGATCTGGAAAAGCTGGACGCAGTGGTCGGCACGACCACCCAAGCCGACGTCGCCATCGTGTACGACTGGGAAAACGACTGGGCGATCAAAGGGTTCGCCGGTTATAACGCCCAACGGCGGGATTATCAGGCGGTTTGCGAACAATATCACGCGCCTTTCTGGAAACGCGGCATCCCGACCGACGTGATCTCGATGGAGCAGGATTTTTCTCCCTACAAGCTGGTAATAGCGCCGATGCTGTACATGCTGAAGCCCCACACCGCCGCCCGCATCGCCGATTACGTACAAAACGGCGGCTGTTTTGTGGGCACATATCTGACCGGCATCGTCAACGAAAACGATCTATGCTATCTGGGCGGCGTTCCGGCGGAAGGCTTGCGGGAGGTGTTCGGCGTCTGGGCGGAGGAAACAGACGCGCTTCACGACGGCGAAGTCAATGTCTTCTCCTATGGCGGCAGCACATACGAAGCGCGCCATATCTGCGATTTGCTGCATGCCGAAAGTGCCACGGTGCTCGGCACCTTTGAAAGCGATTTTTACGCCGGATACCCCGCCGTCACCCGCCACGCCTACGGTCGCGGTGCAGCCTATTATGTCGCGCCGCGCGGCGACGACCGCTTTATCGACCGTTTTTGCGGCGATCTGATCGAGAGTCGGAAGCCGCGTCGCTCGATCAACATCGATTTGCCGGAAGGCGTGTCGGCACAGCGCCGCGGTGAACAGGTGTTTTTGATGAACTTCCGTCCCGAAGAAACCGCCGTTATGCTGGACCGCGCCTACCGCGATCTGCTCTCCGATGCAACGGTGTGCGGCAAAACCGTGCTGCCGCCGTTCGGCTGCCTGATCCTGCGCTGATTTTTTCGGATTTCCATTGCATTTTGGGAAAAGCCGTCGTATACTATAAGTAATCTCAATGACGAAAGGGCGATTCTCATGTTTTCACATAAACGTGCGCCGGCGGCACTGGCGGCGGTCGTTTGTCTCCTGCTCAGCGGATGCAGTCTCATGACACCCGCACCGTCCTCCGACGGAAACGCAGGCACGTCTGCCCCTGCCACGACGACCACCACAGCAGCCAACACAACCGACACCCCCGCCGCGCCGAATACACAAAATCTCAATCGTCTGACCGGCAACTACGATACCCCGAACGGCGCAACGGCGCGTCCTGTCGCGGTCATGATCGGCAACAACACCAAATCCCGCCCGCAATACGGGCTGGACAAGGCGGATCTGTACGTGGAGGCGGAGACGGAAGGCGGCATTACCCGCATTATGGCGGTGTTCGCCGACATAAGCCGTGTGCCGTCGCAGCTCGGACCGATTCGCAGTGCGCGGTCGCCGTTTGTGTTCACAGCACAGGCGCTGGATGCGATTTACGCCCACGCAGGCGGCAGCGAAGCGGGGCTGCGCAATCTTGCCAACAGCGGCGTATCCAACATCAACGCGTTGATCTACGACGGCAGCACCTTCTGGCGGGACAGCGGACTGGCGTCCTCCAAGGGGCGGGAATACAGCATGATGACCAATGCGGACAAGCTGTCCGCACGTGTGCAGGCGCTCGGCTACCGCACCACCTCCGACCGCACGCTGTTTGCCTTCGGAGACGGCAAGCAGGGCACGGCGGCGACGGCGATACAGGTGTATTTTTCCGGCGCGCAGACGATCAGTTTTGCGTATAACAGCGACAGCGGGCTTTACACCAAGCAAAACGGCGCGCTGGGCAACGCCAGCGTCCACAAAACCGCCGACGGTACCGCGATCACCGCTGCCAATGTGCTGGTGTTGTACGACGCCAAGTACTGGGAGAACAACACAACCATCAACTTCTCCCTGAAAAGCGGCAACGGTCAGCTTTGCAGCGGCGGCTCGACCCGCCCGATCCGCTGGAGCCGCACGGCAAACGGCTTTACGTTCACCGAGGAAGACGGCTCACCCATGCAGGTTCACACCGGCAAAACGTACATTTGTCTGGTGGACAAAACCTGCGCCGGTGCCTGCAAGTTCCAATAAACAGCAAAAGT
>CAJKXG010000005.1 GCA_905203795.1 uncultured Oscillospiraceae bacterium
CTGTGCCCGTCGCTGCAGGTGCTGGCGCTGTCCGAGACAGCGGGCGTGGCGCTGGTCGCATCCGCGGACGGGCGGCAGGTGTTCGTGACCGGGCACTGCGAGTACGACCGTCTCACGCTGGCGGCGGAATATGAGCGCGACGTCAAGCGAGGGCTGAATCCCGCCGTGCCGCAAAACTATTTTCCGAACGACGACCCCACCGCCACGCCGCCGCTGCTGTGGCGCAGTCATGCGAACCTGCTGTTTGCCAACTGGCTGAACTATTTTGTCTATCAGCAGACCCGCTACGACTGGACGCTGTAATTGTGTCCGAATTTCCCCAGATACCGCGCACGAATTTTGGCGGATGTTCCGTCTAAAAAAAGCGCAAATACGGTTGATTTTGGAAGGATTTTACGGTATACTAGATGGGTATTTTGTTTTCTATTTCATAAAAGGATAGAGGGATGATCATGATGACTGCTCTGTATGCCGCGATCAACAAGGATGGAATACTCTCCCTTGGCGAAGCGGGTATGACAGTGCTCACCGGCATATTGGTCGTATTCTGCACGCTGCTTCTGTTGACGCTGGTGTTCTACCTGTTCGGCTGGATCATGAAGCCGAAAACACCGCAACAACCTGCACAGCCGACCAAACCGGTCGCGAAATCGGCGCCGGCTGTCAAGGCGGCTCCTGCGGCTGCCCCCGCGACCGCTCCGGCAGCGACCGATGACGAGACGGAAATCGCAGCGGTGATTGCTGCCGCCGTCGCTTCGCTCGCGCCGGAAGGCGTGACCTACACGGTGCAGGATATTGCGCCCGCCGCACCCGCACAGGCAGTGCAAGCCGGTACGGGCTATGCGCCCCGTCGCCGCCGTTCTGCGTGGTCGGCGTCTGGTCTGTCGCAAAATGTCGCGCCGTTTTGAGAGGGAGGTAAGATAATATATGCAGGCTTTATGGGAAGCCATCCAAGGCTTATGGAGCGAATCCGGTTTCGCCCATGTGTTTAATTTTGCGGAGGGCGGCTGGAAAAATCTCATCATGATCGGCATTTCGCTGGTGCTGATCTATCTCGCAGTCAAAAAGCAGTTCGAGCCGATGCTGCTGTTGCCTATCGCATTCGGTATGTTGCTGTGCAATCTGCCGCTCGGCGGCGTCATGGATCCTGCACACAACTCGCTCGTGCCGCTGACGGAAGCGGAACTGGCACATTATCAAGCAGGCGTATTTGATCAGGTGTATCCGGTTTTCGAAGATGCCGCCGGCAATCTGTACTGGCAGCATTTTGAAACGGGCGGTCTGCTGTGGTACTTATATCAGGGCGTGAAATTCGGCATCTACCCGCCGCTGATCTTCCTCGGTATCGGCTGTATGACCGACTTCGGTCCGCTGATCTCCAATCCGAAGAGCTTCCTGCTCGGCGCCGCCGCCCAGCTTGGCATCTTCCTGACCTTCTTCGGCGCATGCGTCATGAATCTGACCGGTATCGAATCGCTGACCTTTACCGCCAAAGAAGCCGCTTCCATCGGCATCATCGGCGGTGCGGACGGTCCCACCGCCATCTTCCTGACCAGCAAGCTCGCGCCGCATTTGCTCGGTTCGATCGCCATCGCCGCGTATTCGTACATGGCGCTGGTGCCGATCATCCAGCCGCCCATCATGCGCGCCCTCACCACCAAGAAAGAGCGCGCGGTCAAGATGGATCAGCTTCGCGTGGTCTCCAAGACCGAAAAAATCCTGTTCCCGATCCTCGTCACGCTGCTGTGCGTACTGCTGCTGCCCAGCGCCGCGCCGCTGATCGGTATGCTGATGCTCGGTAACCTGTTTAAGGAAACCGGCGTGGTGGATCGTCTGTCCAAGACGGCGCAGAACGATCTGATGAACATCATCACCATTTTCCTCGGCGTGACGGTCGGCGCGACCGCCAACGCGGAAGCGTTCCTGCAGCCGAAAACACTGCTCATCATCGCGCTCGGTCTGATCGCGTTCAGCTTCGGCACGGCGGGCGGTGTGCTGTTCGGCAAGCTGATGTATGTCGTCACCGGCGGCAAGATCAACCCGCTGATCGGTGCGGCGGGCGTGTCCGCCGTGCCGATGGCGGCACGCGTCGCGCAGAAAGTCGGGCAGAAGGAAAATCCCGACAACTTCCTGCTGATGCACGCCATGGGACCGAACGTCGCGGGCGTGATCGGTTCCGCCGTGGCGGCGGGCGTGCTGCTCTCGCTGTTCGGTTGAGTTTTGTGATACATCCCGCAAGCCCCGCAAAAAGCGATTTTTTGCGGGGCTTGTTTTCTGAAAGAAAGGAAAGAACGTCATGTCGGATTTTCTCACCCTGCGCCGCGCGATCCTCGACCGCCAATTCGCCCGCATGAACGCCGTGCAGCGGCGCGCCGTGTTTCAGGTAGACGGTCCGCTGCTCATCCTCGCGGGCGCGGGCAGCGGCAAAACCACCGTGCTGGTCAACCGCATTGCCAATATCATCCGCTTCGGCGACGCGTATGCGTCCGAGCAAGTGCCGGATGACCTGACGGCGGCGGATCTGGCATTGCTGGAAGATTGCGCCGCCGGTCGGCAGCCGATAGACGATCGCGTGGCGGCGCTGTGCGCCGTCGATCCCTGCCCCGCGTGGCGCATTCTTGCCATCACGTTCACCAACAAAGCCGCCGGCGAGCTGAAACAACGGCTGACGGACATGCTCGGCGAAGAAGGCGGCGAGGTGATGGCGAGCACGTTCCACTCGTTCTGCGCCCGCATTCTGCGGCGGGAGGGCGAGCAGCTCGGCTTTTCTTCCCACTTCACCATCTACGACACCGACGACAGCCGCCGCCTGATGAAAACCTGCATGAAGGAACTGGGCGTTGAGGAAAAGGTGCTGGGGCACAAGGCAATCCTCGCCGAGATCGGTCGCGCGAAGGACACGCTGCAAACACCGCAGCAATTTGCCGCCACGGTCGCCGCCGACGCGCGGCTGAAACAGGTCGCGGCGTGCTGGACGCTCTACCAAAAGCGGCTGCGCGAAGCGGACGCAATGGATTTTGACGATCTGCTGTGCTACACGGTCATGCTGTTTGAACAGTTCCCCGAGGTGCTGCACCGTTACCAAAAGCGCTACCGCTACCTGATGGTGGACGAATATCAGGATACCAACCACGCGCAGTATCGGCTGATCAGTCTGTTGGCGGAAGCGAGCGGCAACCTGTGCGTCGTGGGCGACGACGACCAGAGCATCTACAAATTCCGCGGCGCGACCATCGAGAACATCCTCAATTTTGAGCAGGAATTCCGCGGCTGCGCGGTGATCCGACTGGAGCAAAACTACCGCTCCACCAAACATATTCTCGACGCCGCCAACGCGGTGATCGCGAAAAACCGCAACCGCAAGGGCAAAACGCTGTGGACAGAGAATCCTGCCGGCGACCTGCTGCAGGTACATGTGCTGGACAACGAGCACGACGAGGGACGGCTGATTGCCGACACCGTGCTGGAAGAGCACCGAAACGGGCGTCCGTACAGCGATTTTGCCGTACTGTACCGCGCCAACGCGCAATCCAACGCCATTGAAAACGCATTGATGAAAAGCGGCGTTCCCTACCGCGTGCTGGGCGGGCATCGGTTCACTGACACGCTGGAGATCCGCGACGCACTGGCGTATCTGCGCGTCATCAACAATCCCGACGACGCGGTGAGCCTGCGCCGCATCATCAACACCCCCAAGCGCGGTATCGGAGACGCGACGCTGGACAAGGCGGCGCAGATCGCTGACGGATTGGGCATATCGCTGTACGAAGTGCTGCATGATGCGGCAAATTATCCCGATCTCAGCCGCGCTGCCGCCAAGCTGAAGCCGTTTTGCGACATGATCGACGAGCTGCGCACGATGAACGACGATCCCGATGTGTCGGTGCGGCTGCTGTACCAAACCATGCTGGAAAAATCGGGGTATCTCGCCATGTGGGAACTGGCGGGCGACGAAGAAGCCGGACGCGTGGACAACCTGCACGAGCTGGAATCCTCGCTGCTGGACTACGAGCAGCGCAGCGAATCGGATGCGCCGGATCTGTCGGGTTTCCTCGAAGAAATGGCGCTGTTCACCGACATCGACAACTACGATACCACCGCCGACCGCGTGGTGCTGATGACCATGCACGCCGCGAAGGGATTGGAATTCCCCGTGGTATTTCTGCCCGGCTTTGAGGACGGGCTGTTCCCCGGCATGCAGACGATCTACAATCCCGACGAAATGGAGGAGGAGCGCCGCCTGTGCTATGTGGCGATCACCCGCGCACGGCAACAGCTCTATCTCACCCGCGCCAACAGCCGCATGCTGTACGGCTCGACCACGCGGCATCCCGCTTCCCGCTTTTTGGAGGATATTCCGCCCGAATTGATCGAAGAACACGAGGCGGCTTCGTCCGGCGGGTTCGGTAGGTTCGGCGGCGAACAGCGCGGATTCCGCGACCGCCGTCCGACCGCTTCCGCCGAACGGAAACCGATCGCCGCCAAACCGATGGGCGGATTCGGCAGCAAACCCTCCATCGGCATCGGCGCTGCCGCCAAACCCGCCGCCGCCAAAACGGCGTATGCGGCGGGCGACCGTGTGGCGCACAAAACCTTCGGCGAAGGCGTCATCCGCGAGGTCAAACCGATGAGCGGCGACACGCTGCTTACCATTGATTTCGGCGGCACAACCAAGAAACTGATGGCCAATTACGCCAATTTGCAAAAGCTGTAAGCACCGAATCCCCACCCTTGCATATGATAACAATGAAAGCTGTCGGCGCTGGGCCGCGGCTGAAACATATCATAGGAGGGGTTCATATGCCTGAAAGAAACAGCCGGGACTGCAATTGCAAGGAAGCGGTGTGCATCGACGCGGGGCGCGTGTACGATTCCTGCGCCGACAAGGATTGTCTCGAAGACATGCAGGTATTTTTCACCGAACGCGATCAAATGGTCATTGACCATGCGGTCAGCGTCCGCGCCAAAAAGGCGGAGGTGCTCACCACCTGCATCGATGTGGAAGCGCTCCCGTTCAACCGCGGGTATTACGCCTGCGACCTCACCTTCTTTTTCGAGGTGGAGTTCGACGTGTACTCCGGTCGGAACATGCCCTGCACCACCGTGTGCGGCATCGGCATCTTCCAGAAAAAAGTGATCCTGTACGGCGGCGAAGGTGGCGTGAAAGTTTTTCATAGCGAATTCCGTCCCGAACAGCATGATCGGCAGGAGATGCCCACCCGCAACATGCCGCGCTGCTCGGTGCAGGTGGCGGAGCCCATTGTGCTGGGCACGCGGTTGATGGATGCCGCCGACTGCTGCTGCAACAGTTGCGGCTGCGGCTGCATTCCGGAAAGCGTCGTCATGCGGTACGGCGGCAATTTTGTACAGCCGCAGGACGGCAAAGTCGTGACGGTCAGCATCGGCATTTTCACCATTGTGCAGCTCATCCGCAGCGTGCAGATGCTCGTGCCGGTGTACGACTTCTGCATGCCGAGCAAGGAGTGCTGCCCCACCAGCGACAACCCCTGCGAGCTGTTCCGCAAGATGTGCTTCCCCGTGGACGAGTTTTTCCCGCCGAAGGAGGACGGGGGCGGCGGCTGCGGATGCGGCAGCAACAACAGTTCCTGCGGCTGCGGACGATAAACATACCGGCAAAACACGGTCGCCGTTTGCTCGGCGGCTGTGTTTTTTTGTTGTGAGGTTTCGGCGCGCTCGTGCGTCTAATAAATGGAAACCGATAAAAATCTGCATTTCGGGAAGGTGAACGACATGAAAACTATGATTTTTGCCTTTGTTCTTGCCGCTCTGTGCACGCTATCGCTGACCGGCTGCACCGTACCCGTCATGACGACGACCGACACCGCCGCCGAACCGTCACCTGTTTCCGAAACGGCGGCATCGGAACTGCCGGCGGAGTTTCAGGGAAAAACCGTACTGCGCATGAGCGCCGAAATGGATCGCCTTTACGCGCCTACCATGGACAACATTGTCTCGCACGCGGACGGTGCGATTCGCGGCACGGTGCAGGGGATCACCTATACATCTCTGGGAGAGGCTTCTCTGGGGAAAAATGCGTGGACGGTTATCCGCGTGAAAACCGAAAAAACGCTGGCAGGCGATATTCCCGCAGGCGGGACGCTGGATATCTACACATTCGGCGGCTATATTCCGTTGCGCGAGAAGCTGGGCGATTCGCTGGAAGCGCATGGCAGCAGCATGACGGAGGAAGGATTGGACAACAGCGTGGTATATCAGTACAGCGACGAAAGCGCCCTGCCGGAAATCGGCAAAACCTATATATTCTATCTGGTTGAGCCGAACGAAGCGATGCCGCAGGGCAGCTACGAGCGCCTGTGCGGTTCGTACGGGCAACTGGAAGTAGGCGCGGACGGACAAACGCTGACGCGCGTCGCCGCAGACGGGGCAATCGAGATCTACACCCCGCAGCAATTGACCGCGCTCAACCGCACGGTCAAATAAGATTTTTGCGCAAAACAAGAGGCACAGTGACAGCTGTGCCTCTGTTTTTATGTCCTTTTGCAAATCTCCTCTATTCTGCCCCTTGCAGGTGAGCGAAATTTGTGCTATACTACCATATTGGAAAGTTATCCAATTCGTTTGGAAAGGACAAACTGACATGACCCGTATGACCCTGACAAAAAAACGCACCTTTACGGTGGCGGACATCCTGCGTGTCTGCACACTGGCTGTTCTGTTTGCCGGCTTGACCATGCTTCTGTTCTATTTTATCCGAAGCGGTCTGCTGGACGAAGTCGAGAAAGGGGAGCGCTCCTACAGCAATGCGCAATTGCTGCTGTACCCGCTCGGACTCGGCGCTGTGCTGTCGGCGATTGCCACCGTGTGGATGGCGATGGTCAGCGGCAAGACCCGCACTGCCGAAGAATGCCCCGCGTGGTTCTATCCCGTCCTGTCCGCCGCGCTGGCATTTTGCGGAATGGGACTGGCGTATGTGTTTCTCGGCATGTGGCCAGTGGGCGAAAAAAGCGCCATGCTGGTGGACATGCACCATCAATACGCCCCACTGCTGTATAAGCTGCGCGACATGCTGATCCACGGCGGCAGCCCGCTCTATTCCTTTGAACTGGGTCTGGGCGCGAGCTTCCTGCCGCTATTCGGGTACTACCTGTCCAGCCCGTTCAATCTGCTGCTGGTGTTGTTCCCCGACGACCTGCTCACCGAGGGCATCCTCGTCATCACCCTGCTCAAAAACATGCTGTCCGCCGCCTGCTTTGCGGCGGCTGTGCAATACATCTACCGTCGGCGCAGCGCCGCGATTCCGGCGGCCGCGCTGATGTACTCGATGATGATGTACCTGCTGGCGTACTCGTGGAACATCATGTGGTTGGACTGCGTCATGATCCTGCCGCTGGTCGTCGCCGGCTTTGAGCATCTGATGCGCACCGGCAAATATCTGCCGTATGTGCTGACACTGGCCTACACCGTGTACGCCAACTACTACATCGGCTTCATGGTGTGCTTCTTCCTGGTGCTGTACTATTTCGCATTCCTGCTGCGGCAAAAACGTGACATCACGGACAACCGCCGCAGTCTGCTGCGCTTTACCGTCGGCTCGTTGCTGGGCGGCGGGCTGGCGATGTTCCTCGCGCTCCCTGTGGTCTTAGCACTGGGACAAACCTCCGCTGCCGGCGGCGGTCTGCCCGATCTCGCCGCCAATTTTGACATGTTCAAACTGCTGGGGCGGCATCTGTACGACACCTCCCCCACCATCCGTTCGGGCAATCTGCCCAACCTGTATTGCGGTGTGGCAACGATGGTGCTGGTGCCGTTGTTCGCCGTCAATCGCGGCATCCCACGCCGTCGCCGCGTCACGTATATCGGGATGCTGGCGGTGATGGCGCTCAGCCTGACGGTCAACCAGCTCGACCTGCTGTGGCACGGGTTGCACGCCCCCAACGATCTGCCCTATCGCTTCTCCTTCATCTACTGTTTCGTGCTGCTGCTCATCGCGTATGAATCGCTGCTGCACGTGTCCACGTTGAAGCCGCATCAACTCGGGCTGACGGTCGTGGGACTGGTCGCGTACCTGATGCTGGAAGAACGCTTCGGCGACAACGCCTACGGTTTCGACACCATTTATATCAGTCTGGCGCTGATCGCGATCTATGCGCTCATTACGATGCTGATCCTGCACAAAAAAATGGCGGTGCGGGCGGCGCATTGCCTGCTGCTGCTCGTCGTGTTTGCGGAAATGACCACCAACGCCGGCGGCGCCTTCCTCACCATGAACGCCAAGGAAGTCTTTACCAATCACGACTATTACGTGGACAACGACACCACCCGCGCGATCCGGCAGGCGGTCTCCGCCACTGAAAAATATGCGTTGGGGCAAGGCGAGACGTTCTACCGCATGGAATTCCTGCCGCGTCGCACCTGCATGGACACCGCGCTGTTCGGCTACCGCGGCATCACCTCCTTTGCGTCCAGCAATCCCTATAACACGACCCTGTTCATGGGCGCGATGGGCTACGCAGTCAACGGCGTGAACAGCTATATGTACAAAAGCTTCATGCCCCCCTGCGATTCGCTGCTCGGCATCCGTTACGTGATGCTGGAAAGCAATCTCACCAACAACGCCTATCTGCGTCAGATCGACAGCATAACCGTCGGCGACGAATCGCCTGTCACCTATTATATCTATGAAAACGAGTTGGCGCTTCCGGTCGCATACCGTGTCAACAGCACGGTCAAGGATTGGCAGTCGGAATTCTACAATCCGATGAACACGCAAAACTCCCTGTTTACCGCCATGACCGGCGACACCCGCCCGATGTATACCGCGGTGCCCATTGCCGCCGCCGAGGGCTACGAGGGGAATGTCACCTTCAACAGCGACACCTCCTTCAATATTCTCGCCACCGGCACGACCACGATCGCCGCAACCGTAAAGGAAGCCGGACACTATTTTCTCTACACCGACTGCCGCGCCGCCTCCTCCATCACCATGCGGCAGGGCGGCAACACGTGGGGCGTCACCACCTACGAGCCGTTCTTCATCGACGCGGGCGCGCTTGAACCGGGCGATATCGTGGAGACGGACATCGAATCCAAAAGCGGCAGCTGCGCGGGCAACATCTTTGTGCTGAAAGTAAACGATGATGTGCTGTCGGATACCATGGCGAAGCTGAAAGCCGACGGACTGACCGTCACCTCCTACACCGACGATTCGATCAGCGGCAAGGTAAACGCATCCGCAGACGGCGTGATGTTTACCGCTATTCCCTATGACAAGGGCTGGACGGTGAAGGTGGACGGCAAGGAAGTGGCCGCCTACGGCGCGGACGCCGCCAAAGAGCGAAACGGCAAAGAGCCTGCGGAAGGCGACGGCGCGATGCTGGCGTTTGACATCACAGCGGGAGAACACACCGTGGAAATGGTGTTCCGTCCGCGCGGGCTGACCGCCGGCATCCTGATCAGCCTGATCAGCCTCGGTCTGCTGATCGTCATGGTGCTGTTCACCGGTCGTCTCGCCCCCAAAGCGGCTGCCACCAAAGCCGCACCGCTGTTCGATTGCCGCGACCTCACCGGCGACACCGCGTTGGTGATAGAAGCGCCGACGGAGGAAGAAGCCGAGGACACGCCGCCCGACGACTCGTCGGAGGATGTGCCGGATGAGCCGAATATATAATTAGGTATATAAAAGAAAGGAGTGAAGCGGATTGATCACGGTGATCATGCCCGTCTACAATGAGGGCGCGTATATCTACCAAAACGTCGTAACCGTGCGGGATCTGCTGAACGACCACGCCATCGAGCACCAGTTTCTGCTGGTGGACGACGGTTCAAAGGACAACAGCTGGGCGGAAATGAGCCGCCTGGCGGACGACTTTGAAAATGTCTCGCTGCTGCGTCTCTCCCGCAACTTCGGCAAAGAAGCCGCCCTGTGCGCGGCACTGGAAAACGCCGACGGCGACGCGGTCGTCGTCATGGATTCCGACCTCCAGCACCCGCCGGAGTACATTCCCGAAATGGTGCGGCTGTGGCAGGAGGAAGGATACGATGTGGTGGAGGGCGTCAAGGAGGATCGCGGCAAGGAATCGCTCGGCAGCAAACTCGCTGCTCTGCTTTTCTATCGCACCTTCCGCAAATCCACCGGCATCGACATCGGCGTCGCATCGGATTTCAAGCTGATGAATCGGGCGTCGCTGGAAGCGTGGCGGGAGCTGCCGGAGCACAACACCTTTTTCCGCGGTCTGTCCGCGTGGGTGGGGTTCAAACGGTACGCGATGCCGTTTAAAGTCGCCCCACGGGCGGGCGGCGAAACCAAGTGGACGCTGAAAAGTCTCGTACGGTTGGCAGTCAATTCCATCACCGCCTACACCGCCGCACCGTTGTTCGCTGTGTTCGGGCTGGGTGTGCTGATGCTGATCGCCGCCATTATCCTGACCATCCAGACACTGGTCGTCTATTTCAGCCACAACGCCGCCACCGGCTTTTCCACCGTCATTTTGTTGCAACTGTTTATCGGCAGCGGCATTATGATCAGTCTCAGCGTGATCGGGCTGTACATCGCCAAGATCTACGATGAGGTGAAAGGTCGTCCGCGCTATCTGGTGCAGACGGCGCGCGGCTCGGCGATCCGCCGACGGGAACGCTGATTTTTGGCAAAAATCCGACGGTTTTTCTCCAAAAAAACGGTTTGCCAAAAAATACACTGGTATTTTTGTGTAACATTACAACAAATACCCAGCCTGAATTTTACCAAAACCCCTTGACGACGCTTGTCCCATCATGTATAATATATACATCCTAAAATACTTTAAAAGGAGAAAGAAAAATGAAAAAGGTTTCTGCAATTGTTCTGGCCGTGCTCATGCTGATCATGGCCGCTGTTCCGTTCGCGGCCAGCGCTGAAGATGCTCCTGTTGTCACCCTCTCTGCTGCTGACGTGAAACTTGCTCCGGGCGCTGATGGCACTCTGAAGGTCAGCTTTGACACCGGCGATGGCTTTTACCTGATCAATGGTTCGGTTTATGTCATCTACAATGCTGATGAGCTGGAAGTTAAAGTTCCGGTGAACGGCAAAGGCAAGACGGACTACACCATGCTGCTGGGCGACGAAGTCAGCAAAATGGCTGCCGACGGCAACACCCTGACTGCTGCTGATGATGAGACTCTGGAAGAGGGTCAAGAAGCGGTTAAGGTTGCGTTCGCTGCTTCTGCTGGTATCAATGATACCACGGGCACCCTGCTGAACGTTCCGGTTAAGCTGAAGGACGGCGTCAAGGAAGCGACTGTTAAAGTTGTTGCCGGTGCTGACCTGTCTGTCGAAGATGCTGACGAAGTGACCGTGAATGCTGTTGCTGAAGAGATCGAAGTGAAGGTTGCTGAAGAAGCTCCGGTTGCCACCACGACCACTGGTGCTCCGACCACCACTACGACCGCTCCTGCTCCGGCCGACACCACGACCGCTGCTCCGGCTGACAACACCACTGCCGCTCCCGAGGCTGGCGAGAACACTCCGTGGGCTCTGCTGACCGTGACCGCGCTGGCTGGTGCTGCTCTGGTTGGTCTGACCATGAAACGCAAATAAGCAAATCGCTTATTAAGCATTTGATGGGACTGCTGAGTTAAGCAAATCGAACAGGTGACTGATCATCAGTCACCTGTTCTTTTTTTGTCTTTCTCAGACGCAACCGGTCCGACCAATCGGTCTAATTTCCGCTCCTGACGCATAGGTATGGATATATCGAATTGTGACAGCGAAAGGACGGAATAAGCATGTTTGGATTTTACCCGGAAGGTGCTTTACTGGATACACCTCACAATCAAGCATTACTGCAAACCGCTGAGGGCTTGGCAAAAGCGGCTGCTGAAGGAATCGTGCTGGAAGCACGCGCCGTTTTGTGCGACAATGACCATAATTTACACGTCTTTCTCCCCTGCATGGAGGGGATCATTCCGTATGAAGAAGGCGCGATCGGGCTGGATGACGGCAGCACGCGCGACATTGCGCTGATCTCCCGCGTCAGCAAACCGGTTTGCTTTGTGGTGACAGGGATCGTCCACGATAAAGACGGTGTACCCACCGCACTGCTCTCCCGCCGTGCCGCGCAGCTTCGCTGCCGTGCGGCATATCAGCAGCGGCTTCGCTGCGGAGATGTGATCGCCGCGCGCGTCACGCGGCTGGAGAGCTTCGGCGCCTTCTGCGACATCGGCTGCGGTCTGCCCGCCCTCCTGCCGATCGCGGGATTATCGATCAGCCGTATCCGCCATCCCTCCGATCGTCTGCGCGTCGGTATGGACATTCGGGGCGTGGTCAGCTCACTGGACGACGGACGCGTGTGCCTGTCGCAACGTGAATTGCTCGGCACATGGGAGCAAAACGCCGCTCTGTTTTCCGCAGGAGAAACCGTCGCAGGCATCATTCGTTCTGTCGAACCATACGGTGTGTTCGTGGAGCTGACGCCCAATCTCGCGGGGTTGGCGGAACTGCGCGAGGGCGTACGCCCCGGGCAGAGCGCAGGCGTGTACATAAAGAGTATCCTGCCCAGCCGCATGAAGATCAAGCTGGTCATCATCGATTCGCAGGATGTGCCGCCCGCCGCCCCGACCAAGCTGCACTATTTCATCACCGAAGGACATATTTCCCGTTGGTGCTATTCTCCGCCCGATTGCGACAAATGCATCGAAAGCGTGTACGACGAATAAGACGGCATCCGACAAAAACAGGCGATCATATATACTACTTGTATATATGATCGCCTGTTTTCCTATTTGTTCGCTTATTTTACCACAACCGCGCCGGTTTCGTCCAGTTCCACCCGCAATTTCACAGGAGGAGCACCCGCCTGTTCGACCAAACGGCAGGCAATGGGATCTTCCACCGAACGGCGAATCACACGGCGCAGATCACGCGCGCCGCGCTTGCCGTCAACCGCCTGTTCCGCCAGCTTAGCCGCCGCCTGCTCACTCCATGAAAACGCAATGCCGCGTTCCCGCAACGGTGTGACAAGCTCGCCCAACATCAGATCGGCAATACGGGTAAATTCCGGAAGCCCCAGCGGACGGAAGAAAACAATCTCATCCACGCGGCTGATAAATTCCGGTCGCAGAAACTCGGACAACGCTTTCATCGCCTTATCCTTGCTCGCCTGCGCACCGCTTCGCCCGAACCCCATCAGTGCTTCCTGCGTCTGACTGCCCGCGTTGGAGGTCATGACCAAAACCGTATTTTCAAAATTCACCACGCGTCCGTGCGCGTCAGTCACGCGTCCTTCATCCAAAATTTGCAACAAAATATTCAGTACGTCGGGGTGCGCTTTCTCGATCTCATCAAACAGCAGCACCGAATACGGCTTGCGCCGCACCTTTTCGGTCAATTGTCCCGCTTCGTCATAGCCGACATAACCGGGCGGTGACCCGATCAGGCGGGACACCGCGTGCTTTTCCATATACTCCGACATATCCAGCCGAATCAACGTGTCCGGCGTGTCGAACAATTCCGCCGCCAGCACCTTGACCAACTCGGTCTTGCCCACGCCGGTCGAGCCAACGAAGATAAACGACGCCGGCCGGCGGCGCGGACTGATCTGCACCCGACTGCGACGGATCGCCGCCGCAACCGACGCCACCGCCTCGTCCTGACCGATGATCTTTTCCTTGAGATGTGTCTCCAAGTCTGCCAGCTTACTCAGCTCGTTTTCCTTGACCTTCGCCGCCGGAATACCCGTCCACAGCTCGATCACCTGCGCCAGATGATCCTCCGTCACCGGTAGCTCGGTCGCGGCGACTTTGATCTGTTCGCTTTCCTGCTCCGTCTTGAGCAATTCCGCTCGCACATTCGCCAGCTTTTCGTAGTCGATAGCCTCCGCCGCCAACTGCTGCTCCTCATCCGCGCGCAGCTTGGCTGCCTGCTTTTGCAGCACGGCGTAGCGATCCGCGTCGCGGTTCGTGAGCGCCGCCGCCGCGCACGCCTCATCCACCAAGTCAATCGCTTTATCCGGCAGGAAACGGTCGGTAATATACCGCTCGGACAGCGTCACCGCGCGTTCGATGATCGCATCCGACAGCTTGACGCCGTGGAATTTCTCGTAATATTCCTTGACGCCGCTGAGCATCGCCACCGCATCCGCGATGGACGGTTCCTCCACCGTGACCGGCTGAAAACGCCGCTCTAGCGCCGCGTCCTTTTCGATGTTTTTGCGGTACTCCGCAAACGTGGTCGCACCGATCACCTGAATTTCGCCGCGCGACAACGCCGGCTTGAGAATATTCGCCGCAGACAGGCTGCCCTCGGCATCGCCGGTGCCCACCAAGGTATGAACTTCGTCAATAAACAGTATAATATTTCCCTCTGCGCGCACTTCGTCCACCAAGCCCTTGATGCGGCTCTCAAACTGCCCGCGAAACTGTGTGCCGGCCACCAGCGCCGTCAAATCGAGCAGGTGGATTTCCTTGTCCATCAGGCGCGGCGGCACATTGCCTGCGGCAATGCGCAGCGCCAACCCCTCCGCGATGGCGGTCTTGCCGACGCCGGGTTCGCCGATCAGACAGGGGTTGTTTTTGGTGCGGCGGGACAAAATCTGCATGACGCGATAAATCTC
>CAJKXG010000006.1 GCA_905203795.1 uncultured Oscillospiraceae bacterium
GCTGCTGTTTATCGGGCATTTTTTATAATGTTGTATGGATGTGAAAAGGAGAGACACGCATGGCGGGATTCTTCGGATTGTTTAATTATACCAAACCCGGCCCCGGCGTCGGCAAAGAGGAGACGCAGAAGAAGAGCTTCTTTTTGTTCTGGGAATTGTATTTTCGCAAATTCTGGAAGCTGCTGCAAGCGAACCTGATCTATGTGCTGTTTGCGCTGCCGGTGGTGACGATCGGTTTGGCAGACGTCGGTTTGGCGTACATTACCCGCAATTTTGCGCGGCAGAAACACGCGTTTGTGTGGAGCGATTTTATCTCCACCATCCGCAAAAACTGGAAACAGGCGCTGCCGATCGGGATCATCAATCTGGCGATTACGGCGCTGCTGTTTTGGGATGTGGAGTTTTACGCGGAAAACACCTTCATGATGGCGGTGGCGTTGATGCTGCTGTTGGTGTTTAGCTTTATGCAGCATTATATGCCGCTCATGATCATCACCTTTAAGCTGTCGTGGAAGCAGCTTTATAAAAACGCCGCGATCTTCGCGTTTGTCGGTATTTTCCGCAATCTGCTGATTACGGTGATCAAGGCGGTGCCGCTGTTGTTTGTGCGGGCGTGCCTTGTGCAGGGGGATTGGCCGTTTTTGGCGCTGCTGGTGGCGTTGTACCTGCTGATTCTGCCCTCCTTCCAGTCGTTCCTCACGCAATTCGCCATCTTCCCGCTGGTGAAGAAGCATATGATCGATCCGTATTATGAAGCGCATCCGAATGAGGACGCACAGCAAAAACAGGCGTTGAATATCGAGCACAAAAGCGAGGAGCCGAAGAACGATGAGGACGTGGTGTTCCGCGATATGGGGCGTACCGACAGCTATCTCGGCAAGGACGCGAAAGAACGCGATTATACCATTCCCAAGCAATACAGCGAACGCGAAATGCGTCGTTTTCAGGAAAGCAAACGCCGTGCCCGTCATCAGGATGACGCGGACGATGACGGTACGATTTGAAAACCGATAATAAAAATAGCCTCTGATGGAGGATGCTCCGTCAGAGGCTATTCCTTTTTTGCTTTATACTGCCGTTTCAAACTGCGAATTATACAGATGTGCGTAGAAGCCGCCGCGTGCCAGCAGTTCGTCGTGTGTGCCGGTTTCCACCACGTCGCCGTTGTTCAGCACCAGGATCATGTCTGCGTCGCGAATGGTGGACAGGCGATGGGCGATGATGAAACTGGTCTTGTTCTGCATCATGCGCCGGAATACGCGCTGAATACGCATTTCCGTCAGAATATCCACCGAGCTGGTGGCTTCGTCCAGAATGAGCATCGGACAGTCGAGCAGCATCGCGCGCGCGATGGTGAGCAACTGTTTTTGCCCCTGCGAAAGGTTGCCGCCGTCTTCGGTGATCAGCGTGTTGTAGCCGTCCGGCAGACGGCGGATGAAGCTGTGCGCATGCGCCGCTTTGGCCGCTGCCTCGATTTCCTCATCGGTGGCATCCGGTTTGCCGTATGCCAGATTCTCCCGTATCGTGCCGGCAAACAGCCATGTTTCCTGCAATACCATGCCGAATGACCGCCGCAGGCTGTCGCGGGTGAGGGTGGTGATGTCGTGTCCGTCCACGGCAATGTGACCGCCGTCCACCTCGTAGAACCGCATGAGCAGGTTGACCAATGTGGTTTTGCCCGCGCCGGTCGGGCCTACAATGGCGACCGTGGTGCTGGGGGCGACGTCCAGATCGAAATCGGTGATCAGGGGACGGTCGGGGGTGTAGGCGAACTTCACGTGCGAGAACCGAACGGCGCCGGTCGCGTCGGTGAGCGTCACCGCGTCGGCAGGTTCGGGCTGCTGCTCTTCCGCGTCCATGACGGCGAACACGCGTCCTGCGGAAGCCAACGCCAGTTGCAACTGCATGGTGATGGCAGTGATCTCATTGAACGGCTTGGAAAATTGCGCCGTATACGTCAGAAAACTGGCGATGCCGCCCGCCGACAGCCGACACAAAATGCCGAAAACACCGACCAGCACATAGGCGATGTTGTTGACGAATCGCGTGGAAGGATTGACCAGCGCCGAAGCGAACTGCGCCCGATAACCGCAGGCATACAGTTCCCGATTCAACTGCTCAAACTGCTCTGCCGCGCGCTGTTCATAGCCGAACGCCTGCACGGTGCGCTGCCCGCTGATCAGTTCTTCGGCACAACCGCCGAGCGCGCCCTGTACGCGGCTTTGCTCGCGGAAACGGCGATTGCCGTAGCGGGTGATCGCCCAACTGACGAGAAAGCACAGCGGCGTGGTGAACAGGGCGACCAGCGTGACCGCCGGATTGAGCGTCAACATAAAAATCATGGACAGCAGCACCGTGATGACACCCGAAATGAGTTGCACAATGCCCTGATTCAGCCCGTCGGCAATGGCGTCGATGTCGTTGCCGAATCGGCTCATGATATCGCCGTGGGGGTGCGTGTCGTAATATTGCAGCGGCAGCTCGCCCAGCTTGTGGAACAAGTCGCTTCGCAAAGCGCGCACCGTGCGGTTGGCCACCAGATTGGCGCACAGCGAGGTGAACCAGTTGAACAGGCAGGACAGCAGGTACAGCCCGCCGATGAGCAGCACCATGCGCAGCAGTGCCGCCCCGAAATCGGTTTTCGGCTGGATCAGATCGATGGCAGCGCCCACCAATCGCGGCGCGATCAACGCGCTCACGCTGCTGATCAGTGCACAGACGAATACGCCGATGAGCGGCAGGCGACTGCGTCCGATATACCCGAGCAGACGGGAAAAGGTGCTCTTTTTCATTGCTCGACACCCCTTTCCTGCGACTCGCATATTTCGGCGTAGACGGGGCATTCGGCGCGTAACTGCTCATGTGTGCCGCAGCCTGCCAACTGCCCGTCGTCCATGACCAGAATCAGATCCGCGTCCCGTACGGCGCTGACGCGCTGCGACACGGTCAGCACCGTCATGTTGTGCGAGGCAGCGCGTAGCGCACGGCGCAAGGAGGCGTCGGTGGCATAATCCAGCGCGCTGGACGCATCGTCCAAAATCAGAATATCCGGTTTGCGCACCAGTGCGCGGGCGATCGACAAACGCTGCCGCTGCCCGCCGGACAAATTCGCACCGCCGCGTTCCACTTGGGTTTGATAGCCGTCTGCCTTTGCCCGAATGAATTCGTCCGCCTGTGCCATACGCGCGGCTTCCTGCACGTCTTCGTCGGTAGCGTCCTGTTTGCCCCAGCGGATGTTGTCGGCAATGCTGCCGGAAAACAGTTCAATTTTCTGCGAAACCAGTCCCATGCGCGCGCGCAGCGCGTCGGTGGGATACTGCCGCACATCCACGCCGTCCAGCAACACCATGCCTTCTGTCGCATCGTAAAATCGCATCAGCAGCCGGATCAGCGTGGATTTACCCGCGCCCGTACCGCCGATGATGCCGACAACCCCCCCCGCCGGAACAGCAAAGGAAATATCGGTCAATTCGCGATCGCCGCCGCCGTAGGAAAACGACACATGGTCGAACGCCAGCCGCGGTGCGCCCGCCACCGGCGCGGGGGATTCGGGCAGACCGTTCGGCGCGGGCGGGGTATCCAGCACATCGGATATCCGCCCTGCCGAAGCCACCGTTTTGGTAAACGTGACGACCAGATTCGCCACGACCGTCAGCGCCACAAGGATCTGGTTCACATAGTTGATGAACGCAATGATCTCGCCGGCGGTCATGGAATCGCTTTTGACCTGAATGCCGCCGAACCAGATGATGCAGAGGATGGCGATATTCATGATCAGCGTGGTGGCAGGGTTCAGCACCGCCGCCAGCCGACCGACGCGGATCGCGGCGGCGGTGTGTTGTTCGGTTGCGTCGTCAAACCGCGTGCGTTCGCGTTCCGTGCGGGCAAAGGCGCGGATCACGCGCACGCCCGACAGATTTTCCCGCACGACGCGGGACAGTGTGTCCAGCCGCTTTTGTACCGCACGGTGCAACGGCACGGTGAACTTCATCACCAGCCAGATGAGCAGCACCAACAGCGGGATCGCCACGATAATCACCAACGACAGCGTCAGGTTGATGGTCATGGCCATGATGACGCCGCCGATACACAAAAACGGGGCGCGAATGACCAGACGAATCAGCATCGCCACGGCATATTGCAGTTGGTTGACGTCCGCCGTCACGCGGTTGATGAGCGACGCCGTGCCGAACCGATCCAGATCGGTGTGCGACAGCTTGGTGATATGCCGAAACAGCACATTGCGCAGCTCGGTCCCGAAGCCTTGCGAGGTGATGGAGGCGACATACTGGCAGATAAGCGCACTGCACAGCCCGAACGCGACGATGCCGACCATGACGAAACCCATGCGCGTCACATACGCGCGGTCGCCGCCCGCCAAACCGCGGTCGATCACATGCGCCATCAGCAGCGGCAGATACAGCTCCAGAATCGCCTCGATCAGCTTAAACAGCGGACCGATGATGCAATAACGGGTATACGGTTTCAAATAGGGTCCAAAACGTTTGAACAAAACGGACACTGCCTTTCAAAAATCAGCCTTCTGCGTGGGGATCCATCGCGCGATCGATCGCCGCCAATTCCTCGTCGGTGAATTCGAGGTTGTTCAGCGCACCGAGGTTGCTTTCCAGTTGCTCGACGCTGGATGCGCCGATCAGAGCGGAGGTGACGCGGCCGCGGCGCAGCACCCACGCGATCGCCATCTGCGCCAGCGTTTGCCCGCGCGAAGCCGCAATGTCGTTGAGCCGACGGGTGATGCCCAGCCGCTCCTCCGACAGCACATTGTTTTGCAGACCCTTGTCGCGGGCAGCACGGGAGTTTTCGGGCAGACCGTGGAGATAGCGGTCGGTCAGCGCGCCCTGTGCCAACGGCGAGAACGCGATGGTGCCCATGCCGTATTCATCCAGCAGATCCTGCAAACCGGTGTGCTCGATCCAGCGGTCATACATGTTGTAGCAGGGCTGATGGATCAGGCAGCGCACGCCCATGTCGCGCAGCAGTTCGATTGCTTCGCGCGCTTCCTTCGGGCGATAGTTGGAGATGCCGACATACAGTGCCTTGCCCTGCTTGACAGCGGTGGCCAGCGCGCCCATCGTCTCCTCCAGAGGCGTGTTCGGATCATAGCGGTGCGAATAGAAGATGTCCACATATTCGAGTCCGTTGCGTTTCAGCGCCTGATCCAGCGAAGCCAGCACGTGTTTGCGGCTGCCGCCGTCGCCGTACGGACCCGGCCACATGCCGTAACCGGCTTTGGTCGAGATGATCAGTTCGTCACGGTAGGGCTTCAGATCGCGCGCCAGCACTTTGCCGAGCGTTTCCTCCGCCGAGCCGCCGACGGGACCGTAGTTGTCCGCCGCGTCAAAGTGGGTGACGCCCAGATCAAATGCGCGCAGCAGAATTTTGCGGCAATTTTCAAATACGTTGACGCTGCCAAAATTTTGCCACAATCCCAATGAGATGGCGGGCAGCATCAAACCGCTTGTTCCCACGCGGTTGTACTTCATGTTTTGATAACGGTCTCCTCTTGCATCGTAAGCCATGATCGTTGTCCTCTATTCCTTCATTTTAGTATGGCGGAACAGCCGCCACAAGCATTATAAGAAATCTTGGAAAAAGTTTCAAGATATATTTTGAATTTTGTGTCGGAATATGCTATACTATTTATATTCTGCGTGCCGGAAGGATTGGAAGGACTACATGGCAGTTTTATCGGTACATAATTTGGGCAAACATTTCGGCGAACGCGTCCTTTTTGAGGGCGTCGGTTTTGAGGTGAATGAACGGGATAAAATCGGGCTGGTCGGCGAAAACGGCTGCGGCAAGACGACGCTGTTTCGGATGCTGACCGGGGAATATACGGCGGATGTCGGCGAGATTGTGACCGCACGCGATACGCGTGTCGGGTATATGGAGCAGCACGCCTGTACGCGCGTGGAACGCACGTTATGGGATGAGGTGCTGGACGTGTTTTCGCCGGTGATGGCGGTCGAGCGGGAACTGAACGAGGTGACCGACCGTCTGGAACACGACGGTCGGGGCGACGCGGCGTTGATCGAGCGGCAGCATGTGCTGCGTGAAAAATATGAGGACATGGGCGGGTTGTATTACCGCAATCGTGTCAAGGCGACGCTGTTGGGACTCGGATTTGAGGAAGAGGCGTTTCATCGCAGTGTATCGTCGCTGTCCGGCGGACAGCGCTCGAAAGCGGCGATGGGACGGCTGCTGCTGTCCGACAGCAATTTGCTGCTGTTGGACGAGCCGACCAACCATTTGGATATCGCGGCTGTGGAGTGGCTGGAGGAATTTCTGCGCAATTACACGGGCGCGGTGATCGTGATTTCGCACGATCGGTATTTTCTCGACCGTGTGACCACCCGCACGCTGGAGCTGTGCCGCGGGAAGTTGTACGCCGGCAACGGCAGCTATTCGGTGCATCACGAACGCCGCAAAGAGGAACGCGCGATTGCGGAGAAGCACTACAAGACCGCGATGCGGGACATCCAGCATGTGGAAAACAGCATTGCGAAGCTCAAACAATTCAACCGCGAAAAAAGCATTCGCGCTGCCGAAAGCAAGGAAAAGCAATTGGAACGGATGCGCGAACAGGTGGAAGTGCCGGAATCGGAACTGGACAGCATCCGTTTCGCGTTTACCGCCGCGATGACCAGCGGCAACGAGGTGCTGAACGCCGAAGAGCTGTCGATGGGGTTCGGCGGGAATCCGCTGTTTCGTGATGTGTCCTTCGGTTTGCGGCGCGGGGAACGGGTGTTTTTGCTCGGCCCGAACGGTTGCGGCAAAACCACGCTGCTCAAGATTCTGTGCGACCGCTTGCAGCCGACAGGCGGAGAAGTCCGTCTCGGCTCAAAGGTGAGCATTGGCTACTATGATCAGACGCAATCGGGATTGGATGAGTCCAAAACCGTCATCGAGGAGATCTGGCACACCTATCCGAAGCTGACCCAGACCGAGGTGCGCAGTGCGTTGGCGGCGTTTCTGTTTCGCGGCGAAGCGGTGTTCCAGCCTGTGCGGGAACTCAGCGGCGGCGAGCGGGCGCGCGTGCTGCTGTTGAAGCTGATGCTGGCGCGGGACAACCTGTTGCTGCTGGACGAGCCGACCAACCATCTGGACATCACCGCCAGAGAAGCGTTGGAGGACGCGCTGGACAGCTATGACGGCACGATCTTTATTGTGTCTCACGATCGCTATTTTATCAATCGATTGGCGACGCGGGTGCTGCGGCTGACCGAAAACGGCTGCCGCTCTTTCCCGGGAAATTACGACGATTATCTGAACGCCTATCGGGAGGAAGCGGCGAAGGCGGTGGAAGTCGCGCCGCCGAAAGAGAATGCGTATAAGAAGAAAAAGGAGCGCGAATCGACGCGGCGCAAGCTGGCAACGTCGGTGAAACGCACCGAAGAACAGATCGCGGCGACCGAGCAGACCATCGCCGATCTGGAGGTACGCATGAGCGAAGCGGCGGCGGATTACGCCGAGCTGATGGCGGTGTCGGAGCAGCTACAGGCAGAAAACGAACGGCTGGCGTCGCTGATGGAAGATTGGGAACAGCTGCAATTGCAGGCGGAAGAAATGGATGCCGAAAGGGCAGAATAGGAAGTGGGCGTATGGAACGGTGGGATATTCTGGATGCGAACGGACAGGCGACCGGTAAAACGCTGTTGCGTGGGAAACGACTGTTGTCGGGGCAGTATCATCTGGTGGTACATATCTGGATCGTGAACAGCAGCGGACGTCTGCTGATTCAAAAACGTGCGCCACATTTGCGCCTGATGCCGAATGAATGGGCGGTCACGAGCGGTTCTGCTGTTGCGGGGGAGGACAGCAGCACGGCCGCCCGCCGGGAACTGGAGGAGGAGCTCGGCATCCTGACGGGTGAAGACGATTTGCAGTATATGGGGCGGCTGCGTCGCCGGAATTCGCACTGCGATCTGTGGCTGTTGCGGCGGGATGTCGCGCTGAGCAGCTTGCAATTGCAGGAAGAAGAGGTGGCAAAAGTGGCATGGGTCACTTGGGCGCAGTTAAAAGAGATGCTGAACACGCGTAAGTTCCACCATTACGGTCGTCCGTATTTTCAGTTTGTACGGGCGCACATATTCGGTGAAAACGGGGATGCCCCGACACGAGAGGGTTGACGGTATTGTTTTTTACAAATTGGCTGCTGCGGCGGACGGCGCAACAAGTGACGGGAAAATCGGATACGGCGGCGCGTGCCGTTTACGGAAAGTTGGCGGGTATCGCGGGACTTACGGCGAATATCCTGCTGTTTCTGACGAAATTGCTGGCCGGTGCGCTGATCTCCAGCGTGGCGGTCATGGCGGACGCGTTCAACAACCTGTCGGACGCGGGGTCGGCAGTGGTGACACTGGTCGGGTTTCATCTCTCTTCTGCACCGCCGGATAAGGAGCACCCGTTCGGTCACGGACGGATGGAATATCTGTCCGCCCTGGTGGTGGCGGCGCTCATCATGCTGGCGGGCGTAGAGTTGGGGAAATCGGCGGTGGAAAAGATCATTTCTCCTACGCCGCCGCTCTTTCATTGGATGACGGTGGCGATCCTGATCGCGGCGATCGCGGTCAAACTGTGGATGGCGCTGTTTTATCGGCGGGTGGATGCGATCATTCAGTCCGGTACGCTGTCTGCGGCGGCAGCCGACAGCCGCAACGATGTGCTCTGCACCGTGGTCGTGCTGTTGTCCACTGTGATCGGCAAGCTGACCGGTGTGGCGGTGGATGGATACATCGGCGCGGCGGTGGCGCTGTTTGTCATCTGGTCGGGCTTTTCGGTGATGCGCGAGACGGTGTCGCCGCTGCTGGGGCAGGCGCCGGATGCGGCGTTTGTCCGCGATGTCAAGCAGACCGTGCTGTCGCATGACGGTGTGGTGGGCGTGCATGATCTGATGGTGCACAATTACGGTCCCGGGCGGCTGATCCTGTCCCTGCACGCCGAGGTGCCGTGCGATGCGGATCTGATCAAAAGCCACGATCTGATTGATTGTATTGAGAAAGAATTGATGGAAAAATACCACGCTATCGCCTGTATTCACATGGATCCCGTGGATACGGCGGACGAGCGGGTGGAAACGCTTCGCCGTTTGGTGGAGGGTGTGGCGGTCGGCATTGACAGCCGCATGACCATCCACGATTTTCGCGTGGTATTCGGCGATACACACACCAATCTGATCTTCGATCTGGTGATTCCGTTTGATTACAAAGAGGCTGCTTCGCTGCCGGCGGAGTTGCAACGGCGCGTGCAGGAGCAGGATTCCTCCCTTTTCACGGTTGTGACGGTGGAACACGGGTACGAATAAGGCGGCAGGAGACGCGGTATGGCAAATTACACGATTTATAACGGTTTTTGGAATCCCGAAACCATCCCCGATCCCGTTCGGCGATTGGTCGCGGCGGCGGCACAGCGTGGCATCCCGCTGACGCCGCTTCCCAACACGGCGTTGACAGCGCATATCGAAAGTGCCGGTGTGACGGTTTTGTCGGCGAACGGCGATGAGATCGGCGCGGGGGACACCGTGTTGTTTTGGGACAAGGACGTGCGGTTGGCACGCGCCATGGAAGCGTGCGGTGCGCGGCTGGTGAACTCCGCCGATGCGGTGGCGGTGTGCGATGATAAGGCGGCGACGCATCTGGTATTGGCGCGGGGCGGCATTCCCATGCCGGAAACACTGGTTGCGCCCATGACCTATGTGCATATGGACGATGCTCCCAGCCGCGCGTTTCGGCAGCTTGCGGCGCAGAGACTGGGATTCCCCATGGTGGTCAAGGAATGCTACGGTTCGCTCGGCGGGCAGGTGTATTTGGCAAACAATGCGGCGGAGCTTGACCGATTGGTGGATGGCATGGCGGCACGCCCGTTTCTGGTGCAGCGGTTTGTCGCGTCCAGTGCCGGACGGGATAAGCGGCTGTATATGGTGGGCGGACAATTGGTCGCCGCCATGCGTCGATTTTCGGATAGCGATTTCCGTGCCAACATCGGCAGCGGCGGTCACGGCGAAGCATACACGCCCACGGCGGAGGAAATTCGCCTGTCGCAGCGTTGTTGCGAACTGCTGGGTACAGATATCGCGGGTGTGGATATTCTGGACGGCGAAAACGGCGTGCCGTTGGTGTGCGAAGTGAACGCCAGCGCGCATATGGCGGCGCTGACCGCCTGTACCGGCGTGGATGTGGCGGGGGCGATCGTCGCGTTTGCATTCGGCAATAGTCAATAAACGAAAAATAATTCTTGACATCCCGCCGTCTTTGCGTTATCATATAAGCATACATAAACCTTTGAACGAGAGTAAGTACAGGCAGTGTCCGGCGTTTGCAGAGAGCCGCGGTTGGTGGAAATGCGGTAACAACGGCTGTTTGGAATGGACTCGCGAGGGCAAACCGAAACCGGCGTTACGTCAAGGAGTAGGGGCGACGGGGACTTCACCCGTTATCAGAGAAGTGCGTATGCAAGTGCGCAGAATGAGTGTGTCTGTGTGAGCAGGCAAAATCGGGTGGTACCGCAGGAGTTTGGCTCTTGTCCCAATGCAGTTGGGGCGAGGGCTTTTTTGTTTCGGAAAGGAGACGGAACATGAGTTTGACCAAACGATGGCGACGCAGAATCATATCTGTCGACCGAATATAACACTATTCTATAAGAAATGAGGAGATTTGAGTATGAAAACGATGAAACTTTGTGTGAAACTGTTGTCTGTCCTTCTGTGTGTGGCAATGCTGCTGATGTGTGCCGGCTGCGGCAACGGCAGTTCTTCCGGCGATAGCACGGCTGACAAAAAGCTGAAGGTCGGTGTTATCCAGTATATGAGCCATCCTTCTCTGGATAACTGCTATGCCGGCGTGGAGCAGGCGCTGAAAGCTTCCGGTCTGGATATCACCATTGATCGCCAGATCGGTTCGGATGCTTCCGCCGACGCGGATTGCAGCACGTACGCCGAGAATATGGTCGCGCAAAAATACGATATGATCGTGGCGATCGCGACGCCGGCAGCAACCTCTGCTTATGCCAAAACCGAGGGCAGCAACATCCCCGTGATTTTCTGCGCGGTGTCCGATCCCGTGGCGGCAGAATTGGTGCAGAGCATGGACAAACCGGGCGATCTGTGCACCGGCACGTCGGATGTGCTGGATATGGAAGCACAAGTCGAATTGATCCATTCGATGCAGCCGGATGCGACCAAGATCGGTGTGCTGTATACGACCAGCGAAGCCAACTCCATCACCCAACTGGAGCTGCTCAAAACGGCGGCTGCCAAGTACAACATGACGGTAGAGCCTTCCGGTGTGCAAAACGCGTCGGATATCCCGTCGGCTGCTACGGCGTTGGCGGCCAAGGTGGATTGCATCAACAACTTCACCGACAACAATGTGGTGAACAATCTGCCGGTGCTGCTGGATGCTGCCAATACGGCGGGCATCCCGGTCTATGGCTCCGAGGTGGAGCAGGTGAAGAACGGTTGTCTCGCGTCGATGTCTATTGATTATGTGGCGCTGGGCAATGTCACCGGCGAGATGGCGGTGAAGGTTCTGAAAGGCGAATCTCCTGCGAACATGGCGGTCAAGACCATCTCCGAGGCTACGCCGGTGGTCAATACCGAGGTGCTGGCGGCACTGAAAATGACGATGCCGGAAGCGTACAAAGACGCGGAAACCGTGACCACCAATAAATAACCCCCTTCATACACGCTTTGTTTATCCGCACAGCCCTTTGCGACGGTGCGGATTAGGCGTTCTTTAGGAGAGAAACACGATGTCGAATTTTATGAATCTTTGTGAGGTGTTCCTACAGGACGGTTGTATGTACGCCATTCTGGCTATGGGCTTTTATATCACCTACACGATTTTGGATTTCCCCGATTTGTCGGTGGAGGGAACGGTACTGAGCGGCGGCGTGGTATTTGCCCTGCTGGTGCGCGCGGACATCAATCCGTGGCTGGCGATGTTGGCGGCGTTTGTCGCCGGCTCGTTGGCAGGCAGCGTCACGGGCATACTGCATGTTAAGCTGAAAATTCGTCCGCTGCTATGCGGCATTTTGGTATCGACCGGTCTGATCTCCGTGAATCTGGTGGTGACGGTGCTGGGCATGGGCGGCAACCTCGCAGGCGACGGCGCCCTGACGACGATTCCGGTCGGGCGCGGGGTTCCCACCATTTTGCGCACAGCGCCCGCCACACTGATTCCGGAAATGGTCGGCGGGTTTCATCTGCGCAAGCTGGTGATGTTTTTCCTGGTCGCACTGCTGATGAAACTGCTGATGGATCTCTTTTTCAAAACCAAATGCGGTCTGCTGCTTCGTGCAGCGGGCAGCAACGCCCAGTATGTCACTATGCTGGCGCGCAACCCCGGGCAAAGCAAGATCCTCGGTCTGGCGCTGGGAAACGGCTATGCGGCGGTGGCCGGTGCACTAATCGTGCAGTCGCGCGGTAATGCCAACCAAAGCATCGGTATCGGCATGGTGGTCATCGGGCTGGCCTCGCTGATCATCGGGCTGTCGTTGCTGGGGCGTGTGCGTTTTATGAAAGCCTCCACCAAAGTGATTGTCGGCTCAATTGTGTATCAGGCGTGCCTGTCGATCGCGGCGTTGATCGGGGTGCCGACGGCGTATAACAAGCTGATCATGGCGCTGTTGTTTACGGTGGCACTGGTGCTCAGCAGTTCGCTCAAGAGAAATAAGCGAGGTGTCGCACATGATTGAATTGCAGAATATCACGAAGCGTTTCAATGAGGGCACGCCGGATGAAACGACCCTGTTCGACAACTTCAATTTTACACTCAACCGCGGCGATTTTGTCTCGATCATCGGTTCCAACGGTTCCGGCAAGACCACACTGCTCAATTTGATCTGCGGCTCGCTGACACCAAACAGCGGACATATCCTGCTCGGCGGGCGGGATATCACGCGTTTGCCGGAATACAAACGTGCGTCGTTTATCGGGCGTGTGTTTCAGGACCCGCAAAAGGGCAGTTGTGCCGATCTGACCATCATGGAAAACATGGCGCTGGCGGACAATAAAAAGAACCGCTACGGGCTGGGCGCGGCGGTCAACAAAAAGCGAGCGGATGTTTATCGGACATTGCTGGAAGAATGCGGCATGGGGCTGGAAAATCGGCTGAATGTGCCGGTCGGCACGCTGTCCGGCGGTCAGCGGCAGGCGTTGTCGCTGGTGATCGCCAGCATGACGGATATCGATCTGCTGATCCTCGACGAACACACGGCGGCGCTGGATCCGAAATCCTCCGAAACGGTGATGCGCCTGACCGATAAATTGGTGCAGAAAAAGGGCATCACCACCATGATGGTGACGCACAATCTGCGTTTTGCGCTGGAATACGGCAATCGCTTGGTGATGATGCACGAGGGGCATTGCTTGATGGATTTGCGCGACGAGGAAAAGAAACAGGCTGTAATTGACGATCTGCTGGAAAAGTTCAATGCCATTAGCTTGGAATACGGCAATTGAGGTGACGGCACTATGACAGAAAAGGCGGCAATCGCCAAGAATCTATTTAAGGAAGGCTATTCCTGCTCGCAGGCGGTGGCAGTGGCATACGCAGAGGAGATGGGGCTGTCGAAAGAGACAGCGGCTCGCTTGGCGTCCCCCTTCGGCGGCGGCATGGGGCGTATGCGGGAGGTGTGCGGCGCGGTGTCCGGCATGCTGATGGTTCTGGGCATGTTATACGGCTATGACGATCCGCAGGATGCCCAGAGTAAACGGCAGGTCTATGCGCTGACCCAACAGTTGGCGGCGCGCTATCGGGAAGAAAACGGTTCGATCATCTGCCGCGAGTTGTTGGGGCTGGGCGCGGGCGTGTCTGATCCCAATCCGGAAGCGCGGACAGAGACATATTACCGAAAACGACCCTGTGCCGATCTGGTGGCCTGTGCGGTGGACATCTTGGAAGAGTATCGAAACAGTCTAAAATAAGCAAAGAAAAGAATGACGAACGTAAAGCAAACAAGCCTTACACTCGTCATTCTTTTTTTATGTATTCTTTT
>CAJKXG010000007.1 GCA_905203795.1 uncultured Oscillospiraceae bacterium
GGTGTCCGGCTTCCCGGCGGACTATGACCACACCGTGTATGTGGAGATCACCGGCGATGTGAAGCTGGCATCGATCACCTTTGCCTGCGGCGACATGACCTACGGCGACGTGGACGCGAACGGCAAGGTGGATTCCTCCGACGCACGTATGGTGCTGCAAGCGTCGGTGAACAAGATCGAGCTGACCGACACGCAGAAAGCGGCGGCGGATGTAGACGGCAACACCGTCGTCGATTCCTCCGATGCACGCGCCATCCTGCAGAAGAGCGTCAACAAGATCGATCAATTCCCGGTGGAACAATAATCCGCTAAACAATACGCCCCCAAACACGCGATTTGCTTGTTCGGGGGCGTATTGTTGCGTATCGCCGTTCGCACGCGCGCGACTTGCTTTCTTTGGCGTTCGGCTGTATAATGCAAATGGATAGGCAGACGGACACCACGGCGATGAAATGAGGGATGACATACGCTTATGAAACGGCGGAATATTTGTCGTACGATACGGAGAACGGTTGCCGTCCTGTTGCTGGCGGCGTCGTTGATCGGTGTTTGGAATTGGCGAGAACAACGGATAGGGGCGACGCCGCTACGGGATGACAAAAGCGCCTACCGAACAACATACAGCACGATTTCGGTGTTTTCGGGCAATAAAACAGAGCGGTTGCAGGCGGTATCGCTGACCGCGGACGCGGTGTATTATGCGGTGACGCAGTCGACAGAGGAACAGCCGGCAGTCGCACTGTGCCGTGCGGCGGTGAACGGGGACGACGCGGTGGTGTTGGATACACTTTCGCCGTCGGCGGATCAAACGGTGGCGGTGCGCGAACTGACAGCGGACGCGGATGGGCGGCTTTGGCTGATTGTAACCGAAACCATATGGACGGATGACGAGGAAAACAGCGACACCCGTTGGTATCTGGCAAAATGGGACGGGTCGCTGGTGACGGAAACGGCGTTGACGGGGATGACCGGCGTGACCGCACTGGAGGCACAGAACGGGCAGGTGTATATCTGCGCGGTCAATGAAAAGGACAAGAAAATACTGGTCTATGACGAGGATACTGGGCGCGTGTCCGAGATGCCGCAGGAGACAGGCGGCGACGCCTTTTTCGGGCTGATGAGCGACGGGCGACCGATGTATGTCACCGCCGAACGCAACAAGGCGGCGGTCGTCACGCCGCTGAATATGGCACCGGCTGCGGCACAAGAGCCGTTGCCGTTGGCGGACAAGCACACCTTCACCCGCGTGTATGACGGCAGCGGCGATTACCTGTTTTACGCGCAGGAAAAGGGCACGCTGTATGGCTATCACGCAGAAAAACAGGCGTTGCAGCCGCTGACCGTGTTGGCGGATTGGGGCGTGTATACGCCGGAACGTGCGTCGGACGGCATTCTGGACGGATGCGTGGCGGCGGACGGATCGCTCACCCTGCTGGCGCGGTGGGAGACGGCGGCGTTGACCGTGTGCCGTCTGACTCCCTGCACACAGGCGGAAACGCCCCAGCCGCTGACGGTGGCGGGATACAACATCGGTGAGGACTTGCTCGACTTGGCGCGTACCTTCAACCGCACCCACCCCGACTATGTGATTCGCTTCAAGGACTATGCCGACGGCGGCGCGGGATTGAACGGCATCACCAAGTTCAGCACCGAATTGCTGGCGGGAGAGCTGCCGGATATCGTGGCGACTTTCAACTTTCCGGCGTTTAAAGCGCTGGCAGAGAAGGAGGTGCTGGTCGATCTGTACCCCTATCTGGACGCGGACGCGGATTTGAGCCGCGACAGCTTTGCAGAGGGGTTGCTGGCGGCGCTGGAACAGAACGGCGAAATTTATCGGCTGCCGACCGAATTTCGTCTGCTGACCTATCAGGCCAATCGGCAGGTGATCGGGGAAAAGGGCTATCTGACGGCGGCGGAGCTGACCGAGCGGCTGCAAGACCAGTCGCAGACGCGGGTGTTTTCCGACACCATGCTGCAAGAACGGCTGATCAACGATCTGGCGCAGTTGGCGCCGACCGCCTATGTCGATTGGGACAGCGGCGAGTGTCGCTTTGACTCGCCGTCCTTCATTGCCCTGTTGGAAGCGGCGAATACCCTGCCGGATATGGATGAGATCCTCGATCCCAACCGTCCGTTCGATCCGGATGCACCGCCGTCCCAGCAGCAATTGGCGGACGGGACGCTGCTGCTGGACGAGGGATTTGTCAGCAACGCCTATACCGTGCGCCGCTATAGCGCGGCACTGGGAGACGACTTGGTGTACAGCGGACTACCGACCGAGGACGGATGCGCGCCGCAAATGGATATCGTCAGCGGGTATGCCGTCACCAAAGCGTGTGCACACAAGGACGCGGCGTGGGCGTTTGTGCGTATGACGCTGCTGCCGATGGCGCAGGATCCGAGCAGCCCCTACGGGTATTTTCCTGCCAACCGCGAGATGTTAGATGCGCAATTTGCGTATTTTATGGATGAGAGCAACTTCCTCGACGAGGAGGGAAATCGCCTGCCGGACAAAAACGGTGAGCCGGTCTATCTGCTGACACAGCAGGATGTGGAGCGGTTTCGGCAGGCGTTGCGCGATGCGGCGGCGGGCTACGCGGAGTACGATCAGCAGATCGCGGACATCATCGAGACGGAATCCTCCTATTATTTCGAGGGCGCTTGCACTGCGCGGGAGGCCGCCGAAAAGATACAAAGCCGTGTCAAATTATACGTTAACGAGCAAAGATAGGAGGGGATGCCGATGTTCCGAACCAAACAGGGCGCGGCGCAGGGGGCGCTGTTTCGCGGCGACCGTCTGACGCTGCGTTTGATGCTGCTGCCGTCGCTGATCGGGGTGGGCGTATTCTTTTTGATCCCGTTCGGCGTGGTGGTGTACGATGCGTTTATCGGCAACCCGTTTGCACCGTCGTTTGTCGGGGTGGATAACTTTGTGAGTCTGATGCAAAACGAGTCTTTTCGCATCGCTGTCGGCAATACCGCGGTATTTCTCGGCGTGACGCTGCCGCTGGCGGTGTGTTTGCCGCTGGCGCTGTCCGCACTGCTGGAGCACAACATCCCCGGCAAAAGCAAATTCCGCACCTTTTTCCTCAGCCCTGTTGTCGTGCCCACCGCGTCGGTGGCACTGATCTGGCAGGTGTTTTTCCATCAAAACGGTGTGGTGAACGATCTGATGGGGCTGATCGGCGCGGACGGTGTGGACTGGCTGCGCACGGCGGGGTACGACAAAGCGGTGATCGTGCTGTTGTTTGTGTGGAAGAATCTGGGGTATAACATGGTGCTGTTCACCGCGGCGCTCAGCAGTGTGCCGCGCGAACTGCTGGAAGCCGCCGAGATCGACGGTGCGGGCGCATGGAAACGATTTTGGCACATCAAGCTGCGGTATCTGTCGCCCGCCGTGCTGTTCGTGACGCTGCTTTCGCTGATCAATTCGTTCAAGATTTTCCGCGAGGTGTACCTGCTGTCCGGCAGCTATCCGAGCGAAGGGCTGTATATGCTGCAACATTTTATGAACAACATCTTCTATTCGTTGGATTACCCCAAACTGTCCGCTGCGACGGTGTTGATGACGCTGGTACTGGCGGTGGCACTGGGGGTGTTCCTCGTGCTGGAAGAACGGTTCAGAAGGGATGTGGAGGAATGAAACGCAAGTCGGGAAAAGGTCGCCGCGTGGTGGTGGCGATTTGCGTCGGGATAATGGCGGTGTCGTTTCTGCTCCCCACTCTGCTGACCGTGACGGGTGCGTTCATGTCGCGGCGGGAGGTGGCGGACAGCTACGGACCGGTGTTTGCGGCGTTGGGCGACGGTGCGGATTATTTGGAGCGAAACGCGTCGTTCACGTTGCTGCCCCGCGATGTAACGGGTTTGCAGTTTTTCATCGTGCTGTTTCAGCGGTCGGACTATCTGCTGCGGTTTTGGAACGCGGTGCTGTTGGTCGTTCCCATCGTGCTCGGACAATTGGCGGTGGCATCGATGGCGGCGTACAGCTTGTCGCGGTATCGCCATATCGGACGGCGGCTGTTCCTCTTTTGCTGTATCATGCTGATGCTGATGCCCGCGCAGGTGACGCTGGTGCCCAACTATCTGGTCGCAAAAGGGCTGGGCATCCTCGATACAATGCGCGCGATCCTGTACCCGGGCATTTTTTCGCCGTTTGCGCTGTTTTTGCTGACGACCTTCATGCGGCGCATCCCGTCATCCCAATATGAAGCGGCCAAGCTGGACGGCGCGGGGGAATGGCGGCTGTTTACGCGCATCTGCCTGCCGCAATGCCGAAGCATTCTCTATTCCATTGCCATTTTGCTGTTCATCGATTACTGGAACATGGTGGAGCAGCCGCTGGTGCTGTTGTCCGATCCGTTGCAACAGCCGTTGTCCATCTATTTGTCCGCCACGCATGCGGACAGTGCAGGCGAAGCGTTTGCGGCGGCAGTGTTGTACATGATCCCGCCGTTGCTGTTGTTTTTGCACGGCGAAAAGCATCTGGTCGCGGGTATCGCCCACGCCGGCGCGTCCATGGGGACGCACGGCGGCGATGTGTACACCGCTGAAGGAGCACGATCCCGCCGATGGGTACCGGCGGTCGCCGTGGTGTTTTGTGTGGCGCTGGCCGCTATGACGGTGCTGTCCGACGACAACCGTGCGCGCGTGACCCCGCAGGTGAAGGTGGGCGGCGCATCCTACGGGTTGATCGACGACACGATCTATGAGGTGGCAGTGCCGCCGGAAGCGGTGCTGTGCGAAGGGGAACACCGCTATGTGCTGGTGCTCGGCGCGGCAGATCCGCTGTCGGCGGACTGCTATCAGGCCGTGTGGAAAGAGGTGGAGGTGCTGGCGGAAAACGAAACGTTTGCCGCGATTGACGGCGACGTCGATCTGTTTGATCGGGTGATTCTCTCCTATTCCGCCCTGCCGCGTGACGGACAATATGTGGATGTGGCGGCATGAATGCCGACCATCGCGAAGAGTATAAAAAAACGGGACATCCTCTTTTCAGAGGATGTCCCGTTTTGTGTGTCGGGGAATCAGCGAGACATAATGGAGGCATTCATCAATTCCATATGCCAGTACAGCCACATTTTCAGATATTCGACTTGGCTCATATAATCCGGGAACGAATTGGTGGCGTCCGAATTATACAGGATATTTTTGCCGAGAATGTCCCAGCGCTCGAAGTTCAGCTTCTGCGATTCGGCGATCAAACGGCTGCCGGAATCAATATAGCTGTCCATTTCTTCACACAGCATTTCGTAGAAGGGCTGCCACGCGGCTTTCAGTGCGTTTTTGCCGCTCTCGGTATCCAGCAGATACCGCACCCAGTTGCATCTGGCCAGTGCCGTCGGATCATTGGTGTTATCCCAATAGCTGCAGTTGCCGGAACTGCGGTCGAAGTCCCACACGGGGCCCATCACAAACTTGCCGTCCACATCCAGCGACATGTACACGCTGGAATGGAAGGAGTTGTCGGTGTTGTCCATCAGCTCTTCCACGATGTACCAGCGCACAAAGGAATCAACATCCAGCAGTGCGTTGATGCGTTGCTCATCGCGCGCTTTCAGTGCGCTGTCGAGTTCCATCACCTTGTTGTAGATGTATAGCAGACGTTCGGGGTTATCGACCACATTTTTGGTGGACGGTTTCTTAATAGTTGCCCATTTGCCGAGATTGGGCACGGCGAAGAAATACTCGTCGGTGTCGGGGTTGTAATAGATTTCGCCGGTCTTTGTCCAGCCGTATTCCTGCCATCTGTTCGGATCAAGCGGCTCCACCTTGTCCAGCTCGCCGCCGGCGTTGGCTTCCATCACGTGCGCGTCAAACTCGATCAGATAACCAAGTTCATCCGGCGCCTGCACAATGGTATCATCCACATCGGTGATGTTGACGCGCTCTTTTTCGATCTCGATCTTCTCGGTCAGGTTATATGTGCCCCAGTATTCGCCGTTGATCCACATGTCCACGGGACGAAGCTCCATGACATAGGTGACGCCGGCTTCTTCCGCCAGCCATGCCGCCACATAGTTGCGCAGCAGGGTCTTGTCCTCGTAGTTGGCGACGATTGCCCAGTTTTTGGACTTGGGCATATCCAGCATTTCCGATTTCTTGTCCAGCTTGATCGTATAGCTCTTCTTTGCGTCGAGCAGCCACGAGCTGTTGCCGCGACCTTTGATGCCGCCGGGCACAAGGATCGGCGTTTCCTGCGCATAGGAGCAGGTCTTCTTGTCGCCGCCGCCCAGATAGAAGGAAGCGGTGGTGTACACATCTTTGGAGTCGATATCCGCCAAATCGGTGGCGGTGACCGCCATCGACGGCAGACCTGTGTTCAGCGTTTCGAGTGCGACCGTGATCGTCTCGGTCGAGCCGTCCGTCGCCGTCATGGTCAGTTCCACCGGCTCGGACAGATCAAACACCGTCTCGCCGGAAACAGCCGCCGCGCCGTTGTACAGCACCTTGTCGCCGTAATAGGTAAACCGCGCTTTCACAGCGGTCAGATCGACACCGGCGGGCAACAGCGCGGTGATCGCACCGTCTTCAATCGTGCACTGCACGTTAAACGGCAGCATCGCATTGTCGTCCATGGTCAGCGCAAAATAACCGAACTGTTTGGTCGAATCGGTCACTTCCGGCGCGTCGTCCTTCACATCGTCCAGCGAAAGGAACGTGCTGCCCGCTTTGGGGCTGGCGGGCGTGAAGGAGTTGCCCTCATAGGGGGCGGCGAAATCTATCCAAGAGCCGCTGTTCGGGAACTCGTCCACCTTGCCGACGGCGTATTGCAGGATCCAACGGGCGTCGGAGCTGTCCACCGAGCCGTTGCCGTCCACGTCAGCCGCTTCCAGTTCCGAACCCCATGCGTCATATTTTCCCACGGAGATTTGCAGTACAATACGCGCGTCGCTGGAATCAATCACGCCGCTGTCGTCCACATCGCCGATCAGCGTGTATGCGCTGACCATGGTGCAGGGCACGAGCAGCATCGCACCGATCAGCAGCAAAGCCAATACTCGTTTTTTCATAGTTTTCCGCCTTTCTTGTTGTGAGCCAGATTTATATTGCCGCGCCCCGAAGGGCGGGGAAACCATTAATGCAGCCCGTTGATGAATTTGTTCATCTTCTCCACACGGGCGGTCAGATAATTGACCAGCAGATCCACCTGCTTGTCGTAGGAATTCGCATACACCACGGCGTTCGGATTGGCGCCGACTTTGCTGTTCAGAATGTTCCAGCGGCGGAAATTGTATTCCTGCGAAGCTGCCAGCGTATTGGCATAGCCGCGGATTACGCTTTCCAGATCGCTGATGTTCTGATAAAATGTTGCCCACTCCTGCTTCAGGATGGTGCGTGCTTCCGGATTCTGGAACAGCAGATAGAACCAGCCCGCCGTGCTGGTATACAGCGAATCAATCTCATCTTTGGTGTTCCAGTAATCGCAGTTGCCGCTGCTGCGGTCGAAATCCCACGGCGGCCCCAGTTTGAGTTTGCCGCCTGCGTCCAGTGTCATGAACACACTGGAGTGCATGGAACTGTCGGTATTGTTCATCAATTCCTCCACGATGTACCACCGCGCGAAGGAGGTCACGTCCAGTTGCTTTTCGATTTCCGCATAGTCGTTGGTCTGCAAGGCAATGGAGATATTGCTGATATATTCGCCCACGTAATCCGCCATTTCGTCTTTCAGCTCCGTGACAGACGGTTTTTTCAGCGTCAGCCACTTGCCGCCGATCCCCAGCGGCATGAAGGTTTCTTCGGTGAAAGGATCGTAGTAAAAATAGCTGCCGGTGGTGCTCCATTGATCGCTCTGCTGATGCGGCACTTCCGCGACATGCCCGTCGAATTCCATCAGATAGCCGATGCTGTCGGGGGTGGTATAGGTTGCCTCATCGTATTTGGTGATGTTGACGCGGTCGCCCTCGATCTCCACCTTTTCGCAGAGATTGTATGTACCCCAGTACACACCGTTGTACCAGAAATCCACGGGACGCATCTGCATGACATACGACGTGCCGATCGTCTCGGAGAGATACATCGCTACGTTGTTGCGGATCAGCGATTTATCCTCATAATTGGCCACCAGCGCCCAATCCTTCGAGTTGGACATGCCGAGCAGTTTCGCTTTTTCCGCCAGCTTGACGGTGTAGCCCTTTTTCGGCTGCTCCCAGCTTGAGTTGCCGCGCCCTTTGGCAGTGGCGGTCATGAGCAGCGGGGTTTCCGCCGCATAGTCGCAATAGCGGCTGTCGCCGCCGCCCACATATACCGTGCAGTCGCGGTAAGAGTACCGGCTGTCGATCGCGTAATAATCGATGGTGGTCAGCGCGACCGACGGAATGCCTGTCGCCAACGCTTCCACCTTCAGCGTCACATCCTGCTTAGAGCCGTCGCGCGCTTCCAGCGACAGCGTGACCGGCTCGTTCAGATCCAGCTTCGTTTCGCCGGACACCATGTCTGCCCCGTTATACACCGCGCGCGCGCCGCTCAGCGAAAAATCCGCCACCAGCGCCGAACGATCCACGCCTGCGGGCAGCACCGCCGTCAGTTCGCCGTCGCCGATATAGCAGGCGAGGTTAAACGGGAGCGCGAGATTGTGCTCCGTCGTGAAAGCAAAATAATCGAATTCCTTGGCGTCCGCCGCATCCGAGCCTACTGTTTCCAACTCGCTCACATCGTAAAACGGACGACCGGCCTTGTCTGAGGTGGGGTCGATCGCGTCGAGACGGTTCACCGGAGTGGGACGCGTCTCCGAAGAGGCAGGGTCGCGGACGTCGCCTTTTCCGTTGCAGGCAGTCAACAGCCCGCCCATCAGACAGATCGCGGTCAGCAGTGCCGCGCAGCGTCGTATCTTCAATCGGGTCAATCCTTTCGTCATTGATAAGGACGCTGCCTGGCAACCGCTGCATCAGCGCAAATCCTCGCGTTCATTGTACCATGGATTTTACCAAAAATCAAGAGAAATGCGCAAGATTTTCATGGTTGTTTATAAAAGCGCCCGTTTTCGCAGCAGGGATAAAAAGCGGCCGGCAAGGTGATTGACAAAAAGCACGTTTTGCTATTATAATGAAATCAACAGATGCGAAAGGGGATGGCATGACCATTGAAGACGAAGAAGGGCTATATCCTGCGCACGGTGGCAGGCAGCTTTGTGGTGGTCGCCGTCGGGCGGCTGGATTTTAACGGTATGATCACGCTGAACGAGACGGGCGCGCTGCTGTGGAAGCGACTGGAGCAGGGCGCGACCGAGCAGGAGCTGATCGACGCGCTGCTGGCGGAATACGATGTGAGCGCGGAAACGGCAGCGGCGGATGTGACGGCGTTTTTGGATAAAATGAAGGGTGCGGATCTGCTTGACGCATAAGGTCGATCTGGCGGACATGAACGAGCTGATGCTCGAGACGCTGCAAAGCGGCGGCGAGGTCACGTTCACCGTCACCGGCGTGAGTATGATGCCGCTGTTGCGGGACGGATTGGATCGGGTCGTGCTCGTGCAGCCGCAAGGACGGCTGCACGAGCACGATGTGGCGTTTTATCGGCGGCGGGACGGACAATTTGTGCTGCATCGCGTCATGTGCGTGTGTCCCGACAGCTATGTCATGTGCGGCGACAATCAGGTCGGTTATGAGACGGGTATCGCCGACACGCAGGTGTTGGCGGTGATGAAAGGATACTACCGCGACGGGGTGTACCACCCCTGCGGTGACACGCGCGACCGCCGTTATTGCAGGCGCATGCAGATGCGTCGGTTTTTTCGGCGGTGGAAAGGACGCGCGGCGCGGGTGCTGCGCGGGAGATAAGCATAACGAAGAACGGCTCTCCTTTCGGAGAACCGTTTTTCGTTATAGGGATATGTGATGAGAAAATCGTGTTAGCTTTACACAAGCTATGAGCTGTGCCCGTGTACCCATCCACGGTGGGGAGTTTGCGCTGTGCGCAAACTCGGGGACACAGCCATGTGGCTAAAGTTTTACGTAAACTATGAGCTGTGCCCGTGTACCCATCCACGGTGGGGAGTTTGCGCTGTGCGCAAACTCGGGGACACAGCCATGTGGCTAAAGTTTTACGTAAACTACGAGCTGTGTCCTTTATTCCACATCCTGCAAGGCGTCGTAGCCTTCCTCGCCGGTGCGGACCTTGATGACGTTCTCCACATCGTACACGAAGATCTTGCCGTCGCCGATGTGTCCGGTGTACAGGACTTTCTTCGCCGTCTCGATAACCGTCTTGACCGGCACCTTGCAGACGACAATCTCGACCTGCACCTTCGGCAGCAGCGTGACTTCCATCAACGCGCCGCGATAATATTCCGGCTTGCCCTTCTGCGCACCGCAGCCGAGCACGTTGGTGACCGTCATACCCGTGATGCCGATATCCATCATCGCCGTCTTGAGCAGTTCCAGACGCTCCTGCTTCATGACGATCTCGATCTTGGTCATCTTGACATCGGAAGCCGTGATCGTCTTGGGTTCGCTCTTAACCATCACCGGCACGGCGTCATCCACCGGCACCGCATCCTTCGCAGGCACAACAGCGGCGGGCATATCCAGCACCGTCAAATCGCTGACGTTCGGCACAAAGTCCGCATACGAGCTGACCAAGCCGTGTTCCGGCAGATCCAGACCGCTGATTTCCTCTTCGGGAGACACACGCAGACCGTTGGTCTTTTTGATCACCAAGAACACAATGGTCATGCAAACGGCCGTCCAAGCGCCCACGGCGAGCACGCCCAACGCCTGTACACCCAACTGACGGAAGCCGCCGCCGTAGAACAGACCGTTCTGCGTATCCAACAGACCGACTGCCAGTGTGCCCCAGATGCCGTTGGCCATGTGAACGCCGACCGCACCGACCGGGTCGTCAATGTGCAGTTTGAGGTCGAGGACTTCGACGACCACGACGACCAGGATGCCGGAGACCACGCCGACGACGATCGCGCCGACAGCGTCCAGATTGGAGCAGCCTGCCGTGATGCCGACCAGACCGGCCAGCGACGCGTTCAAGCACATCGACACATCGGGCTTGCCGTTTTTGACCCATGTGAAGATCATCGTGACGACCGTCGCCACGGCGGGGGCGATGGTGGTGGTCACAAAGATGGAAGCAAGCTGATCGCCGGAAGTGGCGGCGGCGCCGTTAAAGCCATACCAGCCGAACCACAGGATGAAGCAGCCGAGAGCGCCCATCGGGATGTTGTGACCGGGGATCGCGCGCACCTGCATGATCTTCCCGCTCTTGTCCTTGACATATTTGCCGAGACGGGGACCGACCATGATCGCGCCGATCAGTGCCGCAATGCCGCCCACCATGTGGATGGCGCAGGAGCCGGCGAAATCGACAAAGCCCAATTGCACGAGCCAGCCCTTCGGATTCCAAATCCAGCCAGCTTCGATCGGATATACGACCAAGCTGATGATGCCGCTGTAGATGCAGTAGGAGCTGAACTTGGTGCGTTCTGCCATGGCGCCGGACACGATGGTGGCGGCGGTGGCGCAGAACACGAGGTTAAAGACGAAGCTGGACCAATCAAAGTTGGCATAATCGGTGAAGATATCCAGATTGGGAACGCCGATAATCCCCATGAAGTAGTCTTCTGCCATCATCAGCGAGAAGCCCAGCAGGATAAAGACGACCGTGCCGATACAGAAATCCATCAGGTTCTTCATGATGATGTTGCCGGCGTTTTTCGCGCGGGTGAAGCCGGCCTCCACCATGGCAAAACCCGCCTGCATGAAGAACACCAGCGCGGCGCCGATCAAAAACCAGATACCGAATATCGTACCGTCGATATACTCGAGTATGTTGTCTGCCATAAGATAACCCCCTAACAATTTTTCCAAAAGGCGTATGCCTGTTTGAACTGAATCAGACCTTGAACAGCAGATCGCCGTAAGACGGGAACGGCCAATCCTCGGCGGACATGTTGAGCTCGATCTCGTCCGCCACCGCACGCAGATCCTGCATGGCGGCAAACACCTTGTCGCGGTAGTAAGCGGCCTCATCCAAAGCCGTGTCGCCCGTCACACCGTCGATTGCCGCATCCAGCGCTTGCAGCTTTTTGCTCATGGTGCTGCTCAGCGCGGACAGCTTTTTCACCAGCTCCACTTCCATGTCGCACGGGATGTCCGCCACGACGGCTTTTTTCGCCGCTACGGCGTTGGCCAGCTTGGTCACGTATTTGCTGACGGCCGGCACAACCTGTTTTTTCACCATGTCCGACAGGGTGAGCGCTTCAATGTGCAGCACCTTGCTGTAGGTTTCCAGCAAAATCTCATAGCGGGAACGCATCTCTGCTTCGGTGAAAATATGATGCGCGGTAAACAGCTTGATGCTCTTGTCACTGATGAATTCCGGCAGCGCGTCTACGGTGGTTTTCAGATTCGCCAGACCGCGTTTTGCCGCTTCCACCGGCCACTCGGCGGAATAGCCGTCGCCGTTGAAGATGATGCGCTTATGCTCTTTGATGGTACGCTTGATCAGCGTATTCAGCGCCGCCTGGAAGTCGTCCGCTTTTTCCAGTTCGTCGGCGAATTGCTTCAGTTCTTCGGCGACTACCGTGTTCAGCACGATATTCGGACCGGAGATGGACAGTGCCGAACCGAGCATGCGGAACTCAAATTTGTTGCCCGTGAACGCAAATGGCGAAGTGCGGTTGCGGTCGGTGGTGTCCTTCGGGAAGTTGGGCAACACATGCACGCCGATCTCCATGGTCTCTTTCTCGTGTGCGCCGTACGGCGTGCCGCTCTCGATCGCATCGAGGATCGCCGCCAGTTCGTCGCCCACGAACATGGACACGATGGCGGGCGGCGCTTCGTTCGCGCCCAGACGGTGATCGTTGCCCGCGGAGGCAACCGACACGCGCAGCAGTTCTTGATATTCGTCCACGCCCTTGATGACGGCGGTCAGGAACAGCAGGAATTGCGCGTTCTCATACGGCGTCTCGCCGGGATCCAGCAGGTTGACGCCGGTATCGGTCGAGATCGACCAGTTGTTGTGCTTCCCGCTGCCGTTTACGCCCGCGAAGGGTTTCTCGTGCAGCAGGCACACCAGACCGTGCTTGGCGGCGACCTTTTTCATCGTCTCCATCGTCAGTTGGTTGTGGTCGGTGGCGATGTTGGTGGTGGTGAACACCGGCGCCAGTTCATGCTGCGCGGGCGCCACCTCGTTGTGTTTGGTCTTGGCGAAGATGCCGAGTTTCCACAACTCTTCGTCCAGATCTTTCATAAACGCCGCTACGCGGGGCTTGATCGCGCCGAAATAGTGGTCTTCCATTTCCTGTCCCTTCGGCGGACGCGCGCCCAGCAGGGTGCGGCCGGTGAACAGCAGGTCGTCGCGTTGGTCGTACAGCTTTTTGTCAACGAGGAAGTACTCTTGTTCCGGACCGACAGTGGTCACCACCCGTTTGGCAGTGGTGTTGCCGAACAGCCGCAATACCCGCAGTGCTTGATCGCTGATGGCTTCCATCGAGCGCAGCAGCGGGGTTTTCTTGT
>CAJKXG010000008.1 GCA_905203795.1 uncultured Oscillospiraceae bacterium
CCGTGTGGCGGTCGCCGGCTTGCGTCTGCCCGCCCTTTCCGCCACGCCCGTGGCGTTGGAAACAGGCGATATCGGCGGCGCGTCCCCGTTCACGTATGACGGGCGGGTGCTGACCACGCCGTTCGCCCGCATCACATTCGACGAAAACGGCGCGATCACCTCGTTTATCGACCGTCGCTGCGACCGTGAGCTGTGCGGCGAAGGACAGCCGTTCAACACGTTCCTGATGGCGGAGGACGTGCCGCAGGGATGGGACAACTGGGACATCGACGCGGATCTGGAGATGAAATTCCGGCCGGTCGGCGAGCTGCTGTCCCGCGAAGTGGCGGCGGACGGTGCGGTGGAATTCCGCCTGCGCAGCCGCTATCGTCTCAGCCCCAAGAGCACGCTGGAACAGGATATGATCGTGTACGCCGACAGCCCGCTGGTGCGGTTCGACACGGTGATGCACTGGCAGGACGACCATCGTTTCCTCAAGGTGGCGTTCGACACCAACGTGTTTGCGGACAGCGCGCGGTTTGATATGCAGTTCGGGCATCTCAAACGCCCGACCACCCGTTCCACCTCCGAGGAAAGCGCGAAATTTGAGGTGGTCAACCACAAGTTCACCGATCTGTCGGAAAATCGCTACGGCGTGGCACTGCTCAACGACTGTAAATACGGCATTTCGGTGCTGGGCGGACAAATGCGGCTGTCGCTGCACAAGGGCGGCTTGCGTCCCGATTACACCGGCGACCACGGCGACCACATGTGCACCTACGCGCTGCTCCCGCACATGGGCGGGTTCACCGCCGAAACGGTCGTGCAGCCCGCGTATATGCTGAACGACGATGTGATCGTGCTGGACGGCCGCTGCGAACTGCCGTCTCTGCTGACGGTGGACGCGGACAACGTGATCGTGGAAACGGTCAAGCCGTGCGAGGACAGCGACCGCGCGTATATCGTGCGCCTGTACGAAGCTGAGGGCACCACCACCCGCACCAAGCTGCACTTTGCGTCGCAGCCCAAGGCGGTGATGGTCACGAATATGCTGGAGGAAGCGGAAGAGCCGATGGGCGACTCGCTCACCTTCCGCCCGTTTCAGATTCGCACGCTGCGGGTAGAGTATTGATACCGGTAAAATAAAACGACACCCCATTTGTTAGGTCACGGGATCGACCTCCTGACAAATGGGGTGATTTTTTTCTGCCAATGGCGCTTCACACGGGATGTTTGTGCTATTTCTCCCACGTGCGGTCGCTGATGATATAGCGCGGACGGGCTTTGGTCTCCAGATAAATCTTGCCGATATATTCGCCGATGATGCCGAGGCTCAGCAACTGCACGCCGCTGAAAAAGCAGATGAGCGACACCAGCGACGCCCAGCCGGCGACGGTGTTGTGCAGGAAAAAGCTGACGACCGACCAGATGATGCCGGCAAAACTCAACAGCGTGACGAGCAAGCCGAACGCCGTCACCAAGCGGATCGGCTTGATCGACAGACTGGTGATGCCGTCAAATGCCAAATGCAGCATCTTTTTCAGCGGATAATGGCTCTCCCCCGCCAGTCGTTCATGACGCTCGTAATACACGCAGGAGCTTTTGAACCCGACAAGCGGGATCATCCCCCGCAAAAACAGATTGACCTCTTGATACGCCGCCAGTTCATGCAGCACGCGGGCGGTCAGCAGACGGTAGTCCGCGTGGTTGTACACCACATCCGCCCCCATCAGGCGGAGCAGCTTATAAAAAAACCGCGCGGTGGTGCGCTTGAACACCGTGTCGGTATCACGCGCGCTGCGCACCCCATACACGATCTCGCTGCCGCTTTTGTATTCGCGCACCATTTCGTCGATGGCGTTGACGTCGTCCTGCCCGTCACAGTCGATGCTGACCGTGATGTCGCAGCGTTCCTTCGCCTCCATCAGCCCGCCGAGCAACGCGTTCTGATGCCCGCGATTGCGGCTGAGCGACACGCCTTCGCAGTGTACGTGATCCGCCGCCAACGTCTGAATGAGCCTCCACGTGCCGTCCTTGCTGCCGTCGTTGACAAACATCACGCGGCTGTCGTCGCTGATCTCGCCCCGCGCGATCAGGTCGTGCAGCTTTTGTAAAAACAGCGGTGCCGTGAGCGGCAGCACCTTTTCTTCGTTATAACAGGGAATGACGATATACAATACGGGCGTCATGCCGACCCTCCTATCGTTTCAAAACCATATGCTCATTTTATCATAGAAAACCGTGAACTGCAACCAATATTCTCCCCGCTCGATGAACAGTATTGACAGTATGGTAAAATCCCTGTAAAATATAAAGGAACAATCGGGTAACAACATGAGAGGACGGCGCAATGCATATGAAACGAACTTTCGGTCGCTGGACAGCGGCAATCTGTGCGGCGGTGCTGCTGGCGGTCAGCATACCGCTGAGTGCCGGCGCGCAGATCGATCAGACCGTCGGACGGATGCCGACGGCACCGACCACCGACGGCGTGCTCGCCAAGGACGAGTGGGGCGCACCCGCCTTCACTTTCACCCGCAACTACGATATCTCCACCTCCCCCGGCGAGGCGCAAACGCGACCCGCGCTGGACGGGGCGGTATATCTCGGCTACGACGAGGGGCATTTCTATGTCGCCGTCACCGCCGTCTACGACAAGCACGAGAACACTGCCTCCGGCAATGAGCTGTGGCGCGGCGACGCCATCCAGCTGCAACTGTCCGCTCCCGGTCGGAGCGACCGCCGTTCGTTCGGTTTCGCGCTGACAAACGACGGCGTGCGCGGATATCAGTCGGGCAGCCATCCCGCGACCTATGAAGGTCAGCGCGGCGGCGATTTCTTTATCGCCCGCGACGAGGATACCCACACCACCACCTACGAGTTGGCACTGCCGCTGGCGTGGTTTTCGACCGCCGAAAGCCTGAAGGAAAACGGCACGGTGGCGTTTTCGCTGGCGGTGCATATGCACGAAGGCTACTACTATGAATGGGCGGGCGGCATCGTCACCGAAAAGAACATCGGGCAAGCCGCGCTGCTGACACTGGGCGGCGACAAGGATCTGACCACGCCTGCGACGGAAAATCCGGGCGACACAACGCAAACGCAGACCCGCACGATCACCACCGGCGATGTGGACGCAAACGGCTCGGTGGATTCCAGCGATGCGCGCCTGGTGCTGCAAGCCGCCGTCGGCAAGTTTACGGCGCAGGAGGACACCTTCCTTGCCGCAGACGTGGACGGCAGCGAGCAGTTGGATTCCAGCGACGCGCGGTACATTCTGCAATTCTCGGTGAGCAAGCTCGCCGAATTCCCCATCGGCAACGTGATCACGATCACCACGACCATCATCATTCCCGCGCCGAAGCCGACCACGCTATCGCCCGTCGGGGAAGAAGCGGGCAGCACGGTCGCCTCGCGCGAAGAACTGGCAAAGGACTACCCGACCGAGGGCGCACCGCTGTATTTTGCGCTGATGACCGACCAAAACGACGCCTTGCCGTTCAACCGCGTGTTTGCCTATGCGGACGGCAGGCTGACCGCCGTCCTGCCCGCCGGCACGGATATTTCCGCTGTCGTCCCCACCTTTGACTGCGGCGACGCGACACTGGAGTGGGAGGGCGCACCGCTGGTTTCGGATGTGACCGTCATGGATTTGCGCGAACCGCAGACGCTGACGCTGGTCGTGGCGGACGGCACACGCACCGAACTGACCGTGACGCTGGAAACACTGTACACCGGTCTTCCCTCCTTTAGCATGACGGTGGAAAATTACGAAACCGTGGTCGAAAAAGACCTGCCGCTGAACGCGCGTTTCACCCTCAGCGGCGGCAATCCGGCGGTGTGCGAGTATGCCCCGAGCCAGACCGTCACCGTGGCGGGCACGGTCAAAGGTCGCGGCAACACCAGTTGGATGCAGCCGAAAAAGGGATATACCGTAAAACTGGAGAAAAAAACCGCGCTGCTGGATATGGCGGAATCCAAAAACTGGGCGTTGATCGCGAATTACGAGGACAAAACGCTGATGCGCAATGTCATCGCGGAGTACCTCGCCGAAGAAGCAGGCGTGGACTACATCATGAACGTGCGTCCGGTCGATCTGTGGTACAACGGCGAATACTGGGGCACGTACAATCTCACCGAAAAGGTGGAGATCGAGCCCGCCCGCGTAGACATCACCGATTATGAAGAGGGCATGAAGGCGGAGGAAACCGGCTATCTGCTGGAATTTGACGGACATGTCAACGAGGTGCCGAATTCACAGAAACGGCAATGGCAATATCCGCTCGGGCGCGACTATCCCGTCTACTACGATCCGGTGACCGACGAGCTGTTCTTCCAGCTGCCGCAGGATTTCACCGGCAAGTGGGTAACCATCAAAAAGCCGTCCACCAAATACACGCTGAACGATCCCACGCTGGTCAAATACATTTACGACAAGGTACTGGACGCCGCCGCCGCGCTGCAAAGCGGTGATTACAACCGTGTCAGCAGTGTGCTGGATGTGGAAGCGTTTACCAAATGGTATCTCATTGAGGAATACATGAACAACGCAGGCAGCTCGATGCATTCCAGCGTATACATGACGCTGGATGTGGGCGGCAAATTCGCGCTCGGTCCTGTTTGGGACTTCGACCGCAGCAGCGGCAACTGCAACTACTGGAACACCGAAGGGGCGCCGGATTCGCTGTACAATGCCGGCTCGGCATGGTTCCGCTATTTGTACGCGATGCCGCAGGCGCGGGAAGTGCTGAAACGCGAATGGGCGGCACTCAAACCTTCTCTCGAGTCGATTGAACAGGTGATCGAAGATACCGCCGACATGCTGTACACATCGCAGCAGTTCAACTTCCGGCGCTGGGATATTTTGAATCGGGCAGTGGAATCCAACCCGACGGAGGTCGGCAACGCGCAGACCTACGAAGCGCAGGTCAAGCTGTTCAAGAATTATCTCCTCCGCCGCACCGCCGCGCTGGACGCATTCTATAAGAGTTTATGACAGTAAATCAGTATAGATACGTCAACAGGGACACTTCATTTGTGAAGTGTCCCTGTTTTGCTCTGCTTCGACCATTTTAGGCTTGTTGCCATCGTTTCAGATCGGTGATGAGTTGTTCGGTGCGTATGGCGACCCCTTCGTCGGTCAAATGATACTTGGTGTCATAGAAATAGCGGTAGTCGATAAAATAATCCGTGAAATCCGAAATGATATCACAGTCCAGCTTGTCGTCCAGCCGTTTTTGAAACGCGACATAGTCCTCTTGCGGCGGCGTAAACTCTCCGCTGGCAATCGGATATCCCGCCACCACCATATCGGCTCCCCGCTCGCGGCAATATTGCCAAAACGCATTCAATCGCTCGGTGCAATTATCGTTGATGTTAGGAACGGTGACGGTGCCTTTCCGAAACACCATCTTATTCTCGTTCCTAGGTGTTGCCACATCTCCGTATTCGTTAAAGCACAGGCGCGAATACGGCGGTTTCGGCGGTGTGTTTCCGCTGTTTGTCGCCCACAGCTTGACTGATTCCCAGACATAGTTCGGATACGCACACAGCATATCCCAATAATCTGCCGCCGGCAGCAGCCGCAGATATTCCAAATGGTTTTCCACTGTCAACCATGCCAACGGATAATCGTCGATTTTCCCATTATCGGAATACGTGGTATGGCAGACCACGACAATATCTCCCTCGCCGATGTTCCCTTTCGCCATATTTTCATGGAAAGCGTTGCTCATGCCGCCGTGAAGCCCTAAATTCACCACAGGCATTCCCATTTCTTGTTGGATCTTCGCGGAATCGATACCAAACGCCAAATTGGAATTCCCCACCAGAATGATTTTCGGGCTGTCGAGGCTTTCCAGCCGTTCCATTTTTTCCACAACAGATGCATTGTAGTTGTACCGATACTGGGGCGCGATACAGGCAAAAAACAGAGCAGAACCGCCGAGGGACAACACAAACAAAATCAACACGTACAGGGCGACCTTTTGCAAAAAGCGTTTCATATACCCGCACCTCTTAAAATTGGAAATAGATAAATTCTCCGCCTGAGTTGACAGGTCGCAAAAACACAATGGCGAAGAAAATCAACACATAAATCAGCCAGCGAACAACGGTCTTTCGGCAGCGTCCCACCCGCACGATCACATCGGTTTTTAGGTCGGCGAAATCGTAAGCGGCAAGCAGCGCCGTTGAAAAAAGTAGTGACACCGCTTCTCCCATTCCGATCCCCATGCTCGTCAAGCCTGTCTTTACATAAGACAGCGGGTGTGTGATGCCCGCCAATGTATGTTGAAAAACATACATCGCGTCGTGAAGCGTGGAAGCGCGGAAAAACACCCATGCGACCGTGCATAGGCAAAACACCGTCACTACTGAAACGCCCCAGCGCGCGTTATGTACCGGCGGCTTTTTGGACTTTGGGCGTTTAAACAAGAAATTTTCCACGATCTGCATACCGCCGTGCAACGCGCCCCACACCACATATGTCCAGTTTGCACCGTGCCACAGCCCGCTGATTAAAAAGGTAACAAACAGGTTAAAACTGTGCCGCAGCTTACCGCAACGGTTGCCGCCGAGGGGAATGTACACATAATCACGAAACCACTGTGACAGCGAAATATGCCAACGGCTCCAAAATTCCTTGATCGATGCGGAGAAATACGGACTTTTGAAATTGCGCATCAAATCGATGCCGAAAAGCTTCGCCGTGCCGATGGCGATATCCGAATATCCCGAAAAATCGCAGTATATCTGGATTGCAAACAAAACCGACGCCAGCACCAACGAAAAGCCGGTAAAATGCTCGAGGTCATTGTACACCTTGTCCACATAGACGGCAAATGTGTCCGCCACCGCCACTTTTTTGAAAAAACCCCACGCCATGATCTTCAAACCGTAGATGGCTTTGTCGTACTGAAAGTCGCGGAGATGGATGATCTGAGGCAATAAATTTTTCGTGCGTTCAATCGGTCCCGCCACCAACTGCGGGAAAAAGGAAATGAATGTCGCATATTTGCCGAAATGCTTCTCCGCCGCCACATCGCCGCGATATACATCGATGACATAGCCAAACGTCTGAAAGGTGTAAAAGGAAATGCCGACAGGCAGCAGCAGTTGCAAGGTAATGGGATGCAGCGGAATCGCTATCCGCCGGCACAACTCGACCAAGCTGCCATACATGAAATTGAAGTACTTGAAGAAAAACAGCACGCCGAGGCAAATGACCAACGTGAGTGTCAAATACAGCTTTTTGAGTTTGCGGCTTTGCGTCCGTTCCAGCAACAGGGCGCATACATAAGAGATGAAGGTAGTCCCCAAAATCAGAACGACATATTTCACGTTCCAACTCATGTAAAAGTAGTAGCTCGCAATCAACAGCACAATCCAGCGAAATCTTTTCGGCATCAGCCAGTAAATTGCGAATACAATCGGCAAAAATATGCCGAATTGCAGCGAATTGAAGAGCATATTGACAACCGTTCCTTCCGCCTTTTATAAGCAAAAACCGCCCCTCCTAAGGGAGCGGTTTTCAATAGCTTTATTCCGCAATCAGCGATTGACCGTCCATCTCTGCCGGTTGTTCCAGACCGAGCATTTCCAGCATGGTCGGGGCGATATCCGCCAAACGACCGCCATCCTTCAGCTTTTTCGCCTTGCCGACGACACAGAACGGCACGGGGAAGGTGGTGTGCGCCGTAAAGGGGCTGCCATCCGCTTCCTTCATCTTGTCCGCGTTGCCGTGGTCGGCGGTGATGATCGCGCTGCCGCCCATTTGCAGTGTCGCGTCCACCACTCTGCCCACGCAGGTGTCCACCGCTTCGACGGCGGCCACCGCCGCGTCGAACACGCCGGTGTGACCCACCATGTCGCAGTTGGCGTAGTTCAGGATGATCACATCATATTTGCCGCTGAGAATGCGTTTGACCGCTTCCTCGCACACGGGATACGCGCTCATCTCCGGCTGTAAATCGAACGTCGGCACATCCGGCGACTGGATCAACACGCGATCCTCGCCCTCGAAGGTGCGCTCTTCGCCGCCGTTGAAGAAGAAGGTCACGTGCGCGTATTTCTGCGTTTCCGCGATGCGAAGCTGTGTCATGCCGTGCTTGCTCAGGCACTCGCCCATCGTCATGGTCAGCTCCTGCGGCGGGAACGCCACCGTCACATTCGGCATGGTCGCATCATACTGCGTCATGCACACGTAATGCAGCGGGAAAAAGCCGTTTTTGCGCTCGAAGCCATCGAAATCGGGATCCACAAACGTGCGGGTAATCTGCCGCGCGCGGTCGGGACGGAAGTTGAAGAACACCACGCTGTCCCCCGCCTGAATCGTGCCGTTCGCGTCGATCACGGTGGGCAGCACAAATTCGTCGGTCACGTTGTTCGCATACGAATCGCGCATCGCGGCGACCGGATCGGTCGCCTGCACGCCCTCGCCGTACACCATCGCCGCATACGCCTTTTCCACGCGATCCCATGCGAAATCGCGATCCATCGCGTAGTAGCGTCCCATCACGGTCGCGATCTTCCCCACGCCGATCTCGTTCAGCTTGTCGCAGCACGCCTGCATATAGTCCACGCCGGAGGTCGGCGGCACATCGCGACCGTCCATCAGCGCATGGATATACACCTTGTCCACACCGTTGCGCTTCGCCATCTCGACCAGCCCGTACAAGTGGTCGATGTGGCTGTGCACACCGCCGTCGGACAGCAGCCCGATCAGGTGCAGCGCATGACCTTTGGCGTTGTCCATCGCGCCGAGCAGCGCCTTATTCTCAAAGAAATCGCCGTCGGTGATGGATTTGGAGATCTTCACCAGCATTTGGTACACCACGCGGCCCGCGCCGATGTTGGTGTGACCCACCTCGCTGTTGCCCATCTGCCCGTCCGGCAGACCGACATCCAGCCCCGACGCACCGATGGTGGTGGTCGGATATTTCGTGAACAGCTCGGTCAGACGCGGGGTCTTTGCCGCCTTGATGGCGTTGCCGTAGTCCGCGGGATTCTCGCCGAAACCGTCCATGATAATCAAAGTCAGCGGTTTTTTCATGCCGTTATCCGCCTTTCCTTATTTCGCCGCGTGTACGATGGTGGAGAAGTCGGGCGCTTTCAGCGAGGCGCCGCCAATCAGACCGCCGTCCACATCCGACTGTGCCAGCAGCTCCGCCGCGTTGCCGGCGTTCATCGAACCGCCGTACTGGATCACCATATCGTCCGCAACCGTCCAATCGTACAGCCCCGCGACGGTGTTGCGGATCAATGCGCACACTTCATTCGCCTGCTCGGCAGTGGCGGTGCGACCGGTGCCGATCGCCCAAACCGGCTCATACGCGATGATAACGCGGGACAACTCCTCCTTGGACACGCCGCCCAGCGCGATCTTGGTCTGCATCGCGACCACTTCGCCGGTGACGCCCTGCTCACGCTGCTCGAGATATTCGCCCACGCACAGGATCACGGTCAGACCCGCATCCAGCGCGGCGCGCACGCGCTTTTGCACCGTCACATCGGTATCGCCGAAATAGGTGCGGCGCTCGCTGTGACCGAGAATCACATAGCCCACGCCCATCGCCTTGAGCATGTCTGCGGACACCTCGCCGGTGAACGCGCCGGATTTCTCCCAGTGGCAGTTTTGCGCCGCCACGCCGATGTTGCTGCCCTTTGTCGCTTCCAGCGCAGCGGGCAGATCCACAAACGGCACGCCGACCACGACGTCGCAGGTCGCATCCGCCACCAACGGCTTCAGCGCCGTGATCAGTTCGGTCGCCTCCGCAGGGATTTTGTTCATTTTCCAGTTGCCGGCAATCACATATTTACGCATGTTGAAATCGTCCTTTCGGTTTTTATGCTGTGCAATAGCTTTCGCAAGGGCTGCTGCGACGTTCCCGTCACAGCAGCCCTCACAGCCTTGCTTATTCACTTAGTCTTTATCGCTCATCGCCGCGATACCGGGCAGCTCCTTGCCCTCGAGGAACTCCAGCGACGCGCCGCCGCCGGTGGAAATGTGGCTCATACGATCGCCGAAGCCGAGCGTATTCACCGCCGCCGCCGAGTCGCCGCCGCCGATGATGGTGGTCGCGTCGGTCTCCGCCAGCGCCTGTGCCACCGCAATGGTGCCTTTCGCGAGGGTGGGATTCTCGAACACGCCCATCGGGCCGTTCCACACGACCGTCTTGGCATTCTTCACCGCCGCCGCAAACAGCTCTGCCGTCGCCGGACCGATATCCAAGCTCATTTCATCCGCCGGAATCGCGTCCGCCGCCATAACTTTCACATCGATGGGCGCATCGATCGGATCGGGGAACGATTTCGCCACGACGCAATCGGTCGGCAGCAGAATCTGCACGCCCTTCTCCTCCGCGCGCTTCATCATTTCTTTGCAATACTCAATCTTCTCGGTATCCAGCAGCGAAGTGCCGACATTGTAGCCTTTCGCCGCGAGGAAAGTATACGCCATACCGCCGCCGATGATCAGCGTGTCGGCTTTGTTCAGCAGGTTTTCGATAACGTTCAGCTTATCCGCCACTTTTGCGCCGCCGAGGATGGTGACAAACGGACGGACGGGATTGTTCACCGCGTCGCCGAGGAATTTGATCTCCTTCGCCATCAGATAGCCGTTGGCGGATTCCTTCACGAAGGACGCCACGCCGACGGTGGAGCAGTGCGCACGGTGCGCCGCGCCAAACGCGTCATTGACAAACAGATCGCACAGCGACGCGAGTTCCTTCGAGAACGCCTCGCCGTTTTTGGTTTCTTCCGCGCGATAACGGGTGTTTTGCAGCAGCACCACGTCGCCGTTTTTCATCTCCGCGACAGCCTTTTTCGCGTTGTCGCCCACCACGTTGTCGTCCGCCGCGAACACGACCGGACGACCCAGCAGTTCGGCGAGACGGGTCGCGACCGGCGCGAGCGAGCACTCCGGCTTGGGTTCACCCTTCGGCTTGCCGAGGTGCGAGCACAGGATCACCTTCGCATCATGATCCAGCAGATACTGGATGGTCGGCAACGCCGCGACGATGCGGTTTTCGTCGGTGATCACGCCGTTTTTCAGCGGCACGTTGAAGTCGCAGCGAACCAGCACGCGCTGACCCGCCACTTGCAGATCTTCCACATTTTTCTTGTTCAGATAGCTCATGTTGAAATATCCTCCTATTGTATTAAAATGCAATTGCTTTCCAACAGGGTATTATACAGTATATATTCCCATTTTTCAAGACAAACCCGTAGGTTTTCGCATTATTCCGCGTCTTTTTTCGGCACGGCAACGGCGATGCCCAGATCGGTCAACTGCTGCTCGTCCACTTCGGACGGACACTCGGTCATCGGCTCGGTCATATTCTGCACCTTCGGGAACGCCACCACATCGCGCAGTGTCGGCGCACCCAACATCTGCATCACAAGCCGATCCAGCCCGATGCCCATACCGCCGTGCGGCGGCGCACCGTAGCGGAACGCGTCGGTCAGGAAGCCGAATTTCCGATGCGCTTCTTCCTCCGACAAGCCCAGTGCGCGGAACATGTGCTCCTGCAACGCGGGATCGGTGATACGGATAGACCCGCTCGCCAGCTCGATGCCGTTGAGCACCAAGTCATACGCCTTGGCGAATACCTTTTCCGGCGCGCTGTCGAGATACGGAATGCACTCGTCCAGCGGCGCGGTAAACGGATGATGCATCGCGTCATATTGCTGCGTGTCCTCGTTCCACTCGAAAAACGGGAACTCGGTGATCCACAGGAGGTTATACCCGCTGCGCGGAATCGACAGGCGGTTCGCCAGCTCCAGACGCAGCGCGCCGAGCGTGGACAGCACCGTCTTTTTGCGGTCGGCGACGATCAGCACCACATCGCCCTGTTCCGCACCGGCGGCGGTCAGCAGCGCGGTCATTTCCGCTTCGCTGAGGAATTTGCCGAACGAGGACGCCACACCGTCCGCTGTCCAGCGCACCCACGCCAGCCCTTTTGCACCGATGCCGCGCACAAACTCGGTCAGCTTGTCCACTTCCTTGCGCGTCAGCGTGGTCACGGCGTTTTTCGCCGTCACACAGCGCACCGTGCCGCCGTTTTCGATGGCGGAGGTGAACACGCCGAACCCGCAGCCGCGCACCGCGTCGGTGAGATCGATCAATTCCATGCCGAAACGCGTGTCCGGCTTATCCGAGCCGTAGCGCTCCATCGCCTCGGTGTAGGTCAGGCGCGGCAGATGTGCCGGCAGCTCCACGTCCAGCACCTTTTGGAACAGGGTTCTCATAAACCCTTCTCCCACGGCGAGCACGTCCTCCACGTCCACAAACGACATTTCAAGGTCGATCTGGGTGAATTCCGGCTGGCGGTCGGCACGCAGATCCTCGTCGCGGAAGCACCGCGCGATCTGCATATAGCGGTCGAAGCCCGCCACCATCGACAACTGCTTATACAGTTGCGGCGACTGCGGCAGGGCGTAAAATTCGCCGGGGTGTACGCGGGAGGGCACGAGGAAATCGCGCGCGCCCTCCGGCGTGGATTTGATGAGCATCGGCGTTTCGATCTCGATGAAGCCCTGCTCGTCAAAATAATCGCGCGCCACTTTCGCGATGCGGTGACGCAGCAGCAAATTGCGCTGCAAATCGGGACGGCGCAGGTCGAGATACCGATATTTCAGCCGCGTCAACTCCGATGTGGCGCAGTTTTCCACAATCTCAAACGGCGGCGTCTCCGCTTTGTTCAGCAGACGCAACTCGGCAACGGTGATCTCGATATCGCCGGTGGGCAGATCGGTGTTTTTCGCCGAACGCTCCCGCACGACGCCCACCGCTGCGACCACGTATTCGCTGCGCAGCGACGCGGCTTTTTCAAACACCGCGCGGTCGGTCGTTTCGTCAAACGCCAACTGTACGATGCCGCTGCGGTCGCGCAAATCCACGAAAATCAGTTGTCCGAGGTCGCGCTGCCGCTGTACCCAGCCAAACAGCGTCACCGTTTTGCCCGCGTCCGCGACCCGCAGATCGCCGCAATAATGGCTGCGTTTCAGCCCGTGAATGGTTTCTGCCATGCTATTCCAATCCTTACTTTCTCAATTGTTTGCCTCGGCGGCGAACTCGCCGAACAGATCCGCCATCTGCGAAAGCTGGCGGTCAAGCGATTTATTATACAGCGTGGTATACAGGCTGTCGTCGAAGGCGATCTCCTCCGTCTGCCCGCTCTCCATATCCTTGAGCTGCACGCGGCCGGACGCGATCTCGTTGTCCCCCACCACAATGGTGTAGCGGGCGCCGATCTTGTCGGCATATTTCATCTGCGCTTTCAGCCCGCGCCCGACGGTATCGCATTCCACCGCCATGCCGCCCTCGCGCAGCCGCGTTGCCATGGCAAAACAGCGTTTCGCCGCCGCGTCGCCCATCGACGCGAGATACAGC
>CAJKXG010000009.1 GCA_905203795.1 uncultured Oscillospiraceae bacterium
TAGTTCTCGAGATTCTCGCGGCGCGCACCCGGACGGGCGGCGGACACCGCGTCGGCGGCTTGCACCAAGCACGCGACCACGGTTTGCGGCTCGACGTCGCCGTGGTGCGCTTGGATCGCGTGGATCACGGCGTCGTTTTCCTTATATTTGCGGGCAATATCCACGCCGATCTCGACATGCGAGCCTTCGATCTCGTGATCGACCGCTTTGCCGATGTCATGCAGCAAGCCGGCGCGGCGGGCGATGACCGGATCGATGCCCAATTCGCTCGCCATGATGCCGGACAGGAACGCCACTTCCATCGAATGGTTGAGCACGTTCTGCCCGTAGCTGGTGCGGTAACGCAGACGACCGAGCAGCCGCATGATCTCGGGATGGATACCGTGCAGACCGGTCTCCAGCACCGCGCGTTCGCCCTCGGACTTGATGGTGGCTTCCACCTCGCGGCGCGCCTTTTCCACCATTTCCTCGATGCGGGCGGGATGGATGCGACCGTCCGAAATCAGCCGTTCCAGCGCGATGCGCGCGATCTCGCGGCGCACCGGATCGAAGCCGGACAGCGTGATCGCTTCCGGTGTGTCGTCGATGATCAGATCGACGCCGGTCAGCGTTTCGATGGCGCGGATGTTGCGCCCTTCGCGACCGATGATGCGTCCTTTCATTTCGTCGTTGGGCAACGGCACGACCGACACGGTCGTCTCCGTGACCTGATCCGCCGCCACGCGTTGGATGGCGTGGGAGATCAGATTGCGGGCGCGCGCGTCCGCTTCATCCTTGAGCTGCGTCTCAAATTCGGAGAGCTTCAACGCTTTTTCATGCGTCAGCTCTGCCTCCAGATTGTTCAGCAAGTACTCCTTGGCCTGCTCGGCAGTGAAGCCGGAAATGCGTTCCAGCATTTCAAACTGCCCTTTTTTGAGACTTTCGACATCCGCCAGACGCGCCTCGATATCCTTTTGACGCTTGGCGATGGTCTCTTCCTTTTTCTCGTAATTCTCGATTTTACGATCGAGGGTTTCTTCCTTTTGCTGCAAGCGGCGCTCCTGACGGGTGATGTCGTTGCGGCGCTCCTTCAGCTCGCGATCCGCTTCGTTGCGCAGACGATGGATCTCATCCTTGGCTTCCAGCAACGATTCCTTTTTTTTGGAATCAGCGGCAGCCTTCGCATCCTTGATGATGCGTTCCGCTTCCTGTTCGGCAGAACCGATTGCGGCTTCCGCAATCTTCCGCCGGTGTTCGATACCTTTTTTGAATGCGATCAATCCGGCGATCACACCGCCGACGGCAAGCCCGCCGACACACATCAAAACGGCAATAATAATAGAAACCTGCACTTGTGCCATACACCTCCTGAAAATAGTTAGACATAAAACCAATCGGAGGGGCACCGATACAAACCCGACGCGGGTGGAAAATCAGCTTATATTTATGTCCGAAAAACAGCCAAAGCTGCCCGGTATAAAAAGCGGCAAACCCTGCCGCAACAGCCAAAGAGAATTGTATCGGTACACCTCATACACCGAAAATGCCCGATCGCGGTTATGTACCGAAACCGACCATCTGAATATCATCATCACCAAAAACGGTAAAACCAATTTTCGGCACGATATACCCAACGTATATTGTACACATTTTACACGGCTGTGTCAAGGGGGTGTCGGTATTTTTATACAAATTGAGTAGAATTTTTGCAGAATGCCGTTTTTATACGCTCATCCGTACATGCCGATACCGTGTTCGCGGCAGACGGCTTCGTGTTCGGCATAGGTTTCGGAGTAATAGGTAATGCCGGTTTTGAAATCGAAAGCAAAGAAATAGCAATTGGCGATTTCCGCTTCGTCGGACGGCTGCCACGCCGCATTCAGCGCCGCCAGACCGGGATTGGCGATGGCGCCGACGGGCAGTCCGCGGCAGACATACGTGTCGTAGGCGCCCTCGTCGCACGTGATGCCCGCTGCCGCCAGTTCGCGCAGATAGGCGTAGCTGGCGTCGCATTGCAGGGACGGAAACTCTGCCGGATGTTCCAGCCGATTTTGCAGGACGCGCGCCACGCGTTTCATATCGGCGACGTTGCCGACCTCCCGCTGTACGATAGAAGCGAATATGACCAGTTCGTCCAGCGAACGGTTGCCCAGTTGTTCGCGCAGCGCGGCGGTGCGGTAATCGAAATTGTCGAGAAACCGCCGCAGGGCCGACTCGCCGGAGCAGTCGCGGTAGAATTCATAGGTGTCGGGAAACAAGTAGCCCTCCAGGCGAAACGCGCGTCCCGCGGCGTCCGGCAGATCGGCGGCAAACGCGTAGTCGGAGATATCGGCGGTCTGCACCGCCTGATAAAAGGCGTCGGCGGTGCACACACCCCGATCCTCCAGCAACGCCGCGATGCGGGGAACACTGTATCCCTCAGGAATGGTCACGCGCACCGTGTTGGCGATCGGCGGTGCGGGGAATACGCTCAGCTTGCCGACGCTGTATTGCAAAATCAGACGGGCGTCGGAGCTGTCGATGCTGCCGCTGCCGTCTGTATCCGCCGCTTCGGTTTTCGCCGTGGACAAGGCGAGCTTGCCCACAGAGGCTTGCAGCACGATGCGGGCATCACTGCTGTCGATGCCGCCGTCGCCGTTAACATCGCCGATGCGTGCCGCCGACACGGGCATCCCCATCAGCAATCCTGCCGCCAGCACCAATCCGAGTCCCCGTTTCCACCGCATACTGCATCCTCCGTTTGCGCAAGATTTTGCTATCAGCATACTCCAAAACGCCTCTTTCGTCAAGAATTTGCGAAAATTCTTCCGTATAGCGGGCAGCGGGTTGACTTTTACGCATCAAACGGGTACAATAATCCTATATATGCTTTATAAAAGGGACTGTCGAGACTATGAAAGTGGGATTTATCGGAGCGGGCAACATGGCGGGCGCGATCGTGCGCGGCATGGTGTCCGGCGGATTTCGCGGAAGCGATATTGTGATCTACGATGTGGACAACGCCAAGCAAATGGCGCTGTTTGAGGAATGCGGCGTGTGTCCTGCCGGCTCGGCGGCGGAGGTTGTGTCGCAGGTGGATGCGGTGGTATTTGCCGTCAAGCCGCAGGTGTTTCCGTCGGTGCTGTCCCCGTTGGCGGCGACGCTGCAATCCTACCGTCCGCTGATCATTTCCATTGCGGCAGGGAAAACCATCGCGTCGATCGAGGACTTGATCGGCGTGGGGCTACCGGTCGTGCGCGTGATGCCCAACATCAATGCCAAGGTCGGCGAAGCGATGTCGGCGTTCTGCGGCAACGCGCAGGTGGGGGACGCGCACCGCGACATGGTGCGCACGATCCTGGGCGCGGTCGGCGAGGTCATGGAACTGGAGGAAAAGCTGTTTTCCGCTTTTTCGACGCTGGCGGGCTGCTCGCCCGCGTTTGCACTGCTGTATATCGACGCGCTGGCGGAAGCGGGCGTGCGCTACGGCATCCCGAAGGCGTTGTCACTGAAGATCGTATCGCAGACGGTGCTGGGTACGGCGCGCTTGCTGCAGGAAAGCGGCGAGCATCCGCGCGCGCTGATGGATCAGGTGTGTTCGCCTGCGGGCACGACGATCGAAGGCGTGGCGGCGTTGCAGCAGGGCGGCTTTGAAACGGCAATTTTGGAGGCGGCGCGCGCCAGCTATGAGCGCGACAAACAATTATAAGGAGTTACTATGAAAGTGATTACAGGCACCCATCGCGGACGGGTGCTGCAAACGCTGGAAGGCGAGGAAACGCGTCCCACCGCCCAACGGGTGAAGGAGGGGCTGTTCAGCGCCATCCAATTTGAAATCGAAGGGCGGCAGGTGCTGGATCTGTTTGCCGGTTCGGGTCAGCTCGGCATCGAAGCGCTCAGCCGCGGAGCGGCGGGCTGTTTGTTTATCGACCGCAATCCCGATGCGGCGGCAATCGTGCGTTCCAATCTGGTGGCATTGGGGTTGACGGCGAACACGCGGGTGGTGTGTCAGGATTCGCTGGCCTATCTGGCGCACGCGAAAGAGCCGTTTGACTTGGTATTTCTCGATCCGCCGTACGCGGCGGGACTGCTCGAGCCTGCGCTGACGGCGGTCGCACCGCTGGTGCGCGAGGGCGGTGTGATCGTATGCGAGAGCGAGTCGGATACGCCGCTGCCGGAGCAGGTGGGCGGTGCGTCGCTGTATCGCCGGTATCGGTACGGGCGCGTGACCGTGCGCATTTATCGTGTGTAAGGGGGCGGAAGATATGAGGATTGCGGTGTGTCCGGGCAGCTTTGACCCGGTGACCAATGGACATATTGACATCATCCGCCGCGCGTCGGCGTTGTTCGACCGTGTGATCGTGGCGGTGGCGACCAATTCATCGAAAAAGGCGCTGTTTACCAAGGCGGAGCGGGTGGCGTTGCTGCGCCGCGTGACAATGGATCTGCCGAATGTCGAGATCGATGCGTACGACGGTCTGCTGGCGGAATATGTGCGGGGGAAACACGCCTGTGCCATTGTCAAGGGGCTGCGCGCCATGTCGGATTTCGAGTATGAATTTCAGATGGCGCTGACCAACCGTAAGCTGAACGGCGACGCGGAAACGGTGTTTTTGGCGACGACGGTGGAGAACATGTACCTGTCCTCCAGTTTGGTCAAGGAAGTGGCGAGTCTCGGCGGCGATATTGCGGAATTTGTTCCTGCTTGCATCATGCAGGATATTTTGGATAAAATCGAAAGGAAGGGTTAAACATGACGGTCGAGGAAATTTTGGAGAACATTGACGACATGATCGACAACGCGCTGAGCCTGCCGCTGTCCGGCGGCAAATGTCTGATGAAGGCGGATCAACTGCGCGATCTGGTGGACGACATCCGCGCCAACATTCCGATCGAGGTGCGGCAGGCGAAAGCGATCGTCGCCGATCGCGCGGAGATCATCGCCACCGCGCGGCGGGAAGCGGAAACCATCGTGCGCAATGCGGAGGAGCGCGCCCGCCGTCTGATCGCGGAGGAGGAAGTCGTGAAGCAGGCGCAGGCGAAGGCGAGCGAGATGCTCAGCCAAGCGCAGCAGAAGTCCCGCGAAATGCGCAAAAGCGCCTACGATTTTTCGGAGGAGATGCTCAAACAGACGGAAGAGGAGCTGGCGAAGCGCGTGGGCGAGGTGCGTCAGGTGCGCCAAAGTCTGCGCAATCCTCCGGCTTCTACGATACAGGAACAATAAGAAGGAAAGCAAAAACGGGTTGCAGCCATCTGCTGCAACCCGTTTTGTCATATGCAAATCCGGCGTTTTTTCCGCCGATACAGCGCATACCCCACGGCAATTTCCACCACATAAAGGGCGATCCATGCACCGTTGATCATCGTCTGTACCTCATTGCCGCTTGCCAGATCCTGAGAGGTATACACTGTTACAGGCAGCATATCGGCGCTGCCGCCCCACTTCCACAGTATCACGTCCGATCTGCGGCAATCGTATTTGCAAAGCACCGTGCCGTTATCGTCCACGACAGACTCGGTTCCGTAGCCCCCGTAACTTTCTTCAAAGTCGGAGGGCGTTTCCATAAACTCTTTGAAATCTGCCCAATTGTCAAAGGTGGTGCCGGCGGTAAAATCGCTCGCCGTAGTCATGCTGTTGAACACCAGTTGTCCGAACAGGGTTATCAGCAGGACGCACACGAGGGGCAGTACCCGGCGGAATGCGCGTTTTTGGGCGGTGCGTGTGTCATCGGTGGCGGAGGGCAGGTGCAGATTCAGCACAAACACCAAAATGCCGCAGACCACGGCGGCTATCACGCCGAACAGAGCACCGTATGTCAGCCACGTGAAGCCCTCCAAACCCAGATAGGGATCCCACGGCAGCACGATCAGCGGCAGGGTGGCGGCAAACAGGATCGCCACAGCAATCATGCATCGTTCCGTTATGCCGATGACCGTCCACCTGTAGGCGAACAAGGCTTTTTCATCCGTATCCTCGTCGCCCACCGCCGTCAGCGCCAGCGAGGTGAACACACTTTGGCAAAGGATGGCGACCACATAGAAGATGCAGGCGATGAAAAACCCCACATATGCTCGCTGAAATCCGAAATTGGCGATCATGGCGCCGATCAGACCGACAGCTCCCAGCCCGATGGGCAGCATGCTGCGAGTGAAAAACTTAGTGTAACTGCGGCGCATCAGCCATTGACGCCGCTTTTCTGCCTGTACAGCGGCGTGCTCCTCGCTGACTTTTTCTGTGTTCAAGCGTTCCCCGCGCAGCAATTCATCGGCGGTGACGCCGAATATCTCCGCCAGCACGGGGATCAGCGTCAAATCGGGAACGGTCACATCCCGCTCCCAACGGCTGACCGCTTTGTCTGAAACATGCAGTTTTTCTGCCAGTTCCGCTTGAGTCATGCCGTTGGCTTTGCGCAGTACAGCGATAAATGCGCCGAGGGTTTTCTTTTCCATGGAATACACTCCTTATGCGACCGAGAACGGTCGGTTGATAGCCTCATTCTACCGTCCCGAGAGAAAAATCACCACCCCGTAAACCGAAAATCACTCTCAGAAACTGAGAATCGGCGTCAAACAAGGGGGCAGGTTTGGGGACGGATGCCGAACAGCGTTTCCGCGTTGCGGCGTGTGACGGCGAGCAATTCTTCCGCCGATACGCCGCGCAGTTCTGCGATGCGGGCGGCGGTGTGCGCGATCATGCGCGAGTCGCAGCGTTTGCCGCGAAAGGGGACGGGCGACATGTACGGCGCGTCGGTCTCGAGCAGCAGTCGGTCGGCGGGCACGGCGGCGGCGACCAACGGCGCTTTGCGGGCGTTTTTGAAGGTGACAGCGCCGCCCAGCCCGATGTACATGCCAAGACGTACCACCTCGCGCATCATCTCCACGCTGCCGGAAAAGCAGTGCACCACCCCCGCAGGACGGTGCTTTTGCAGCAACCGCAGGGTGTCCTCGTGCGCGTCGCGGTCATGAACGATGACAGGCGCGCCCAGTTCGTTTGCCAACAGCAATTGCTGCTCGAAGCACCACAGTTGCTGTTCGCGCGGGCAGGCGTCGTCGTAATAATAGTCCAGCCCGATCTCGCCGACAGCGACCGCTTTCGGGTGGGCGTACAGCTTCCGCAGCGTGTCGAGGTCGGCGGCGGTCATGGCTGCCGCCGCTTCGGGATGTACCCCCACCGCCGCGTACACGAACGGATACGCGTCCGCCATCGCCAGTGACCGCCGCGCCGAAGCGAGATCGCTCGCCGCATTGACGATGCCGACCACCCCTACCGCCTGCATCGCCGTCAGCAAGTCATCCCGATCTGCGTCAAACGCACTGTCGTCATAGTGGGCATGTGAATCGAAAATCATGGATTTGTCCTCCTATATACGGTATGAATGGTACCGCTTTCCTGCCAACAGCCGCGTTCGCCGGAGTATATCCCGCCGCTCGAAAGATGATCATGCAGTTCGCTGTACTGAAAATTCATGCGGAAACAGGTGCTTTGATAGGCAAAGCGTATGCTGTAGGTGAAATCCTGGGAATTGGGCAGGGAAGCGGCGGTCGTCAGCACACCGCGTTGACCGCTTTTGCCGGATATCGCGGCAAACTCGATTCCCAGCATCGGATCGGTCTTGTAAAACGGGTGATACGCACAGGACTGCCCGTTTTCCTCTGCCAGCAGCACTGCACTGCCGTTTTCGGCACATGTGCCGTCCGGCAGCCACAGCGAGAGCTGGCAGATCGTGTTGGCGGTCGGCGGTTTGCGCCATTCGTAATAGACGGGGAAACGGGATTCACCGTTATCGAGCAGGGTGCAGACGCCGGTCAGCGCGACAAGATCGCTCACGTCCCGCTGAATGCTCTCCACTTCTACGGCGGATTCGTATGGCAGCAGTTCGCTTTGGGGGAGCGCGTCCAGCACATCGTCGGGGAATCCCAATTTCAGCAGGTGATCGCGCACCGCATCCGCCCGTGCACAGGTGTCGTCGTCCGTGCCGACATCGCGCGGTTCATAGGGGTGCAGTGTCGGTTGACGGTTGCTTACCAGCCATGCGCTGCCGATCGGCAGCAACAGCGCGACTGCCGTGATCAGCGCCAGTACCGCTTTGCCCTTCCCCGTGAGCGGGCGATAGGCGGCGGGCGTGTCGGCGTCGTCCGCACACAGCATCACGTTTGCACGGCGGAAACGCACCAAAATGACGATGAACAGTGGGAGCACGATCAGAAATGCCAGCGAATTGGTGCTCGTGGTATTTCCGCTTAAGAGTACGTCCGCCCAAGCTACCGCTTCGATGACCAAATAAAGCAGTCCGCAGCGGCGCAGTTTGCGCATATCCTTGCGCGGCAGCAGGTCGGCAAGACCATTGCTGATGAGGGAGAGGAAAATCATTACGGCAATGTTGGAAACGAGCATCAGCAGCAGGGACAGGTATGCCCACGTATTGGGAAACGGCAGGGTGTTGCCGATCCCTTGCGCGACGGTCAGCGTGCAGGGGATCAGATAGACCCAGAATGCCGTGTTCAGCCGACGGTTACAGGTGCGCAGTTTCAGCATGGCGGTCACGATCAGCAGCATACCGATGGACGTGGTGATGGCGGCAAGATAGCCGATGTTCAAACGGAAAAACAAGAAAAATAAGCCCCACCATAGTTGCGTACGGGCATTTTGCAGGTCCAGCGACGGGTCGCGGGCGTGGATGGCGCCGAGTCGGTTGCCCACCGCTTCAGGTTCGCCCATTTCCTCCGTGGCGCGTGTCCATGCGTCGGCTTCGCCCATGCCGCATTGCATCAGCCGCTCGGCGTGCTCCTCGAGATGCGTCAGCAGTTCTTCCCGCACGTCTGCACGCGCGCGGCGATGGGGGATGTGCCCGCAAACGCGATCAAGATAGCGCTCCACCTCAGACGGGCGCATACGATTCGCCTCCCAACACCTTGCGGACGGCGGTGGCGTAGGTGTCGAACTCCGCCATGCGGCGTTCCAGTTCCCGCTGCCCCTTGTCGGTCAGGTGATAATACTTGCGTCGGCGGGCGGCGTCGGTGTCCTCCCAGCGGGAAGTGAGACAGCCCTCCAGTTCCAGCGCGTGCAGGATGGGGTACAGCGTGCCCTCGTTCAGTTGAAACACGTCCTCCGACAGTTGTTCCAGTTCCCGAATGATCTGATACCCGTACCTGTCTTGCCCCTGCATCACGCTCAGCACCAGCATCGCCGTGCTGCCCTTGACCAGTTCCTTGCTGACTTTCATGCGTAGCCCCTTCTTATCCTCGAATTCCAATGCATCGTAAATCTATGCATTGAGTATACCATAAGGAAGAAGCATTGTCAAGTAAAAAAGCAAAAAGGGCATCCGCATAGGGATGTCCTTTCGGTTTGCCTTTATAAAGGGGATGAAGGCAGTATGAAAAATTTTCCACAAAGGCATGGCAAAGTAGTCAAGCCGGGTCGTTTGCTCACCGCAAGTGCGATTGCCCGCCGCAGGGGGTAGCGGCTCGCGCTGCGGCAGTATTGCGATCGTTTTCCCATCAGCGCGGCGGCGCACCCCAGCCGGGTCGATTGCCCGCCGCAGGGCGTAGCGGCTCGCGCTGCGGGGGGTCAGCCCGTCTACGAACAACACCTTCACGTCCTCACTGCCGTCGTCCTTGACCGCGTCGGCGGCGAGAATCATGCCGGCGCTTTCCACACCGCATAAGGTGGCGGGCTTGAGGTTCGCAACGACGATCACGCTGTGTCCTGTCAGTTCCTCCGGCTTGTACCACGGCGCAATGCCGGAACACACCGTGCGCGGCGTACCGCTGCCGTCGTCCAGCGTCAATTTCAACAGCTTCTTCGCGCGCTTGACCGGCTCGCACGCCGTGATCTTGGCGACGCGCAGATCGACCTTTGCAAACTCGTCGATGGTGATCTGATCAAGAAACGCCACAAACGGCACGTCCGGCTTTTCCGGTTTGGCTGCCGCTTGCTGCTCGGCGGCAATCTCCGCCAGCACCTTTTCCGCGTCCAGACGCGCAAACAGCGGCGTCGGCGTGCCCACGGCAAACGTCTCCGTGCCGCCGAACGCAGCGGTGGACTCCATGGTGGTCAGTTCCTCCGTCACCTGCAATTGGGCAAAGATCGCCGCCGCCGTGTCCGGCATCGCGGGAGTCAGCAGCACCGCCAGCGTGCGGATGCTTTCCAGCAGGTTGTACAGCACCGCGTTCAGACGCGGACGCTGTGCCTCGTCCTTGGCAAGCACCCACGGAGCGGTCTCGTCAATATATTTGTTGCAGCGGCGGGCGAGGTTCATCACCGCGTCCAGCGCGTCCGCATTGTGCCAGCTGTCCATCAGGCGAATGTACGCCGCGCGGGTGTCGGCGACAGTCGCCAGCAGATCCGCGTCCGCTTCGTCCTTGACCGTCGGGCGGGACACCTTGCCGTCGAAATATTTGTTGGTCATCGCGATGCTGCGGTTGACCAGATTGCCCAGCGTGTTCGCCAGATCGGCGTTGTACTTGTTGATGACGTTTTCGTACGTGATGGTGCCGTCCTGCGCAAACGGGATCTCGGAGAGCAGGTAATACCGCACCGCGTCCACACCGAACCGCGCCGCCAGCTCGTCCGCATACAGCACATTGCCGCGGGATTTGCTCATCTTGTCCTCGCCGGACAGCAGCCACGGATGCCCCAGCACCTGCTTCGGCAGCGGCAGTCCCAGTGCCATCAGGATAATGGGCCAGTAAATGGTGTGGAAGCGCACGATGTCCTTGCCGATCACGTGCAGATCCGCCGGCCAGTAATGCTCGAACTTGTCACCGCTGCCGTCGGGATGATAGCCGATGCCGGTGATATAGTTGGACAGCGCGTCGATCCACACATAGATGACGTGTTTATCGTCGAATTCGACCGGAATGCCCCATTTGAAGGTCGTGCGGGACACACACAGATCGGTCAGCCCGGGCTTCAGGAAATTGTTGATCATCTCGGCGCGGCGGGAATCCGGCTGGAAAAACGCGGGGTTGTCCTCGTAGTATTTCATCAGCCGATCCTGATATTTGCTCAGACGCAGGAAATACGCTTCTTCTTTCGCGTCGGTCACGTCGCGGCCGCAGTCGGGGCATTTGCCGTCCTTGAGCTGCGACGCGGTGAAAAACGATTCGCAGGGGACGCAGTATTTGCCCTCGTACTCGCTTTTGTAGATATCGCCCTGCTCGTACAGCTTTTTGAAGATCGCCTGCACGGCGGCTTCATGATCGGCGTCGGTGGTGCGGATGAAGCGGTCGTAGGTGACGTTCATGCAATCCCAAACCGCCTTGATCTGCGCCGACACGCCGTCCACGTATTCCTTGGGGCTGACGCCCTGTTCGCGGGCGGCTTCCTCGATTTTTTGCCCGTGCTCGTCCGAGCCGGTGAGAAAATATACATCGAATCCCATCATGCGCTTATAGCGGGCGATCATGTCCGCCAGCACCGGATCGTATGTGTTGCCGATGTGCGGCTTGCGCGACGTGTAAGCGATCGCGGTGGTGATATAGAAATTTTCCTTGTTAGCGTGTTCCACAGGGATTCCTCCTTTTCAAATATTACAACAATACAGTATACCACAATAGAGGGCGTTTTGGCAAGACTTTATGCAAATATCGTCTGCACCAGCAGCATATAGGTCAGTGTGCCTGCGGCGATGCTGAGCAGGGTGTTGCGCCGCCAAAGGTGGATCGCCGCCAGCACGAGGAGCGCCAGCAGCTCCGGCAGCCCGTGCGGTGCGGCGAGCACATCCACGCCGCGCAGACAATACACCACCAACAGTCCCATGGCGGCACAGGGCAGCACCTTGCCGATGTAGGTGATGGCGGCGGGGGCACGGCGGTTGTCGGGGAAGCATATGAACGGCAGAAAGCGGGTGATGAGCGTACCCAACATCATCATGCCCACCGTGATCAGCAATTGCGTGTCGGTCATGTGTCCGATTCTCCCTTCTCGATCGGTTTGCGCAGGAGAAACAGCATCGCGACGATGGCGCACATGGCGGGGATGATGAAATGGTCCGCGCCGAACAACAAGAGGCAGCCGAGCGAACAGCCTACGCCGATGAGAGCGGGCAGGTGATGCTTCTGCGCCCGCCACTGGTCGAGAAAAATGACGGCGAACAGCGCGGTCAGCGCGAAATCCAGCCCTGTCGTGTCGAAGGTGAGCAGCGAGCCGAACGCCGCGCCGAGCAATCCCGCGCCCACCCAGTACACATAGTCGAGCGCCGACACATACAGCATGAACAGGCGGCGGCTGACCCCTGCGGGCGGCTCGGCAGAACAGACGATGGAGAAGGTCTCATCGGTCAGCCAAAAGATGAGCAGCGGCTTGCACACTCCCATGCCGCGATAGCTGTCCAGCATGGAGATGCCGTAGAACAGATGCCGCGCGTTGACCACCAGTGTCAGCAGCAGCGCGTGCAGCGGGTTGAACGCCGCCACCAGCAGCGTTAGCCCGACATATTGCATCGAACCCGCATAGACGCAGGTGCTGAGAAGCACTGTCCAGCCGATGCCGAAGCCGTTTGTGCGCATGAGGACGCCGTAGGCGAAGCCGAGAAACCCGTAGCCGGTCAGCACGGGGACGGTGTGTGGGAATGCCGCCTTGAGCGCGTGTATGTGTTCCGATAGGCGTGAAGGCATGAAAATTCCCCCTTTTTGTCGTGTGGTTTTTACTATATCACCCGCACAAGCGCTTGTCAATCGGCGGGGTACAACAGAAGAATTGTCATAAAAATTTCACAAAAATGTATTGTATAAAACCTCGCTTTGTGGTATGATATTCACAGAGAAATGGAAAAGTTTCTCCAAAATACACGAAGGGAATGGTTGTACGTATGAAGATGACAATTATCGGACGCAAAGTGAGTATCCGCCCGTCTTTTGAAGAGCGCACGGCGAAAAAGCTGGCGAAGCTGGACAAGTTTTTTGCCGATGACGCGGATTGCGTTGTTACGGTCAGTCAGGTACAGCGTGTCCAACGTGTGGAAGCGACGGTGCGCTGCGGCGGTATGCTGTACCGCGCCGAAGTGATGGAGGAAAACGCCGACGACGCGGTGGATCGGCTGGTGGATATTCTGATTCGGCAGATTCGCCGCAACAAAACGCGGCTGGAAAAGCGGCTGCGTGCGGACGCGTTTACGGCGGCGGAGGAGGACGCGGAGGAAGAGGAGTTCCGCGTGGTGCGTTCCAAGAGCTTCCCCGTCAAGCCGCTGGATGTGGAGGAAGCCATTTTGCAGATGAATCTGCTGGGGCATCAGTTTTTCATGTTCCGCAACATGGACACCGACGAGATCAACGTCGTCTATCGCCGCAACGACGGCGGCTACGGCTTGCTGGAGCCGGACGCCGATTAAACGATGTGCC
>CAJKXG010000010.1 GCA_905203795.1 uncultured Oscillospiraceae bacterium
ATCGAGTGCGGTGTGGATTATATGGAGTTCGGCTATAAGGCTTCCAAGAATCTGTTTAAGGTGACGGATTTCGGCAAGTGGAAATTCTGCGACGAAGAAGATATCCGCAGCATTGTCGGTGAAAACAACAGCCCGATGAAAATCGCCGTGATGGCGGATGTAGGGCGTTGCGATTTCAAGAGCGATTTTCTGCCGAAATCCGAGAGCGTGATCGACATGATTCGCGTGGCTTGCTATATCCATCAGATTCCCGCCGCCATTGAAATGATCGAATATTTCCATGATCTCGGCTATGAGACCACCTGCAACATCATGGCGATCAGCCAGGCAAATGAGGCGCAGATCGAGTCGGCGCTGGATATGCTCGGTCAGAGCAGCGTGGATGTCATCTATCTGGTGGATTCTTACGGTTATCTGTATCCCGAAACGGCAGCGGAATTGGCGAAGAAGTACGTGGAATACGGCGAGAAATACCACAAAGCGATCGGTTTTCACGCACACAACAACCAGAATCTGGCGTTTGCCAATACAATCGAAACATTGTCCTATGGCGTTAGCTTTTTGGATGCTACTGCCAGCGGCATGGGGCGCGGCGCAGGCAACTGTGCCATGGAGCTGTTGCTCGGTTTCCTGAAAAACCCGAAATACAGCCTGTATGCGCTGCTGACATTTATTGAAAAATACATGTTGCCGCTTAAGGAACAGGGCGTTGTGTGGGGATTTGATATCCAGTACATGATCACCGGTCAGTTGAATCGGCATCCGCGCGAGGCGATTTCTTTCACGAATGAAGGGCGTACCGATTATTGCGAATTCTACAAAAACGTACTGGACAACGTTTGAACAGCTATCTTTTGGGCGGGTATGGCGATTGGGTCATACCCGCTTTTTTCGTTTGTTCAGCCGAAGGGAAGCGCCGGTGAAGGTTCGTCGGGAGATTGCATCTCCGTAAGATGTTTCCAATACTTTTTCGGCATATGCTGACGGCGCAGATTCGGATTGATCCGTTCTTTGATGGCGATGGTGTCGTAAAAGGTGCGCCACATGCGGCGATAGGCCGCCTCGTCCGCCGACATTGCCGGTACGCGCAACCCCTCTGTGGAGGTGCAATACCAACCGTGTCGATCGGACAAACCGGCCATATGATGCGTCATATCGTGAATGAGAAAAGGCTGCACATGAAATCGCGCGGCAAAATGTGGCATGATCAGCGGCAAAATCGGATGCGTGGGGTCGATCTCCGCATAGTATACGCCGCCTTCACACTCGGAAAACCGCACAAATTCGATCATCATCGACGCTTCACGACCGGTCAGCGCGCACATCTTATCAATCGCCATGACACGCGGGTCGGTCAATTGCTGATGGATGCGCATCCCGACGCGCATGCCGTGGCGAATGTAGTGATAGATGGCGGTGGGCGCGGTATGTGCCGGATCCTCATATAAAAACGCTTGCCAGATTTTTTGGTAACCGATTTGTCCCATTTTTTGGCGCACACCGGTGATCACACGCGCCGCTTTGTGTTCATCGGTGGTGACTTCGTGGTAGACAGCACCCAATTGCGGCTGATAGCAAGCCGCAGACTCCAGCGCCGTGGGCGGCGGGGAATACGAATAGGAGTCGAATACCGCCGTCAGCATGCCTTCAAAGGTGTCGTCGGTGAGCAGAATCACATCGGTGTCGGACATGCACAACTCCCTCCTTGTGTCGGTAAGAGATGGAGCGCTTCGGAATCAAACCACGATAGTTGCTGCGTCGTGGGGTCTTGCGGCAGCAGATCGGGGTGCAGTTTGGCGGAAGCGGTGAGATTGCGGTAGATAAACGCATGGGAAAAGGTCACGCCTTCCCGCATACGACCGTTGCAGGTGATGAAATAGACCGCGCGTTTGAGCACGACGCCGATCTTTTTCAAATCTTCAAACGTCAGTTTTCCGGCGCGTCTGGCGGTCAGGATGCGATTGGCGGAGGTGACGCCGATCCCGGGTACGCGCAGCAACATTTCCTTGTCCGCGCGGTTGACTTCGATCGGAAATTGATCCAGATGCCGTAGTGCCCACTGACATTTCGGATCGAGCAGCGGATCGAGCGACGGATGCTGTTCATCCAGCAGCTCCTCCACCCGAAACCCATAAAACCGCAGCAGCCAATCGGTTTGATACAAGCGATGCTCGCGCAACAGGGGAGGCGGCTGATCCTTTGGAAGCAAGGCGTTGGTGCCGACGGGAATATAGGCGGAATAAAACACGCGTTTCAGCCCGTACGTTTTATACAGCCCCTCTGTCAGCCGCATGATCTGCCAGTCGCTGTCGGGCGTCGCCCCGATGATCATTTGCGTGCTTTGACCGGCGGGAACGAATTTTTCGGCGTGACGATAGACAGCCAGTTCCTCTTTGTTTTGCCGAATGCCGTCGCGGATGGCGGACATGGGGCGCAGGATGCTCTCCCGTTGTTTATTCGGTGCCAACAGTTTCAGGCTTTTTTCACTGGGCAGCTCAATGTTAATGCTCATGCGGTCGCACAAATGTCCCAGCTTATCAATCAGCTCAGGAGAGGCGTTGGGGATCGCTTTGGCATGAATATAGCCGTTGAAGCGATACGGACCGCGCAGCAGCTCCAAGGTGCGGCACATGCGCTCCATGGCGGCATCCGGATTCTGTATCACGCCGGAGCTAAGAAACAACCCCTCTATGTAATTCCTCCGATAAAACCCAATGGTCAGTTCCGCCAGTTCTTCCGGTGTGAAGGCGGCCCGCGGAATGTCATTGGAACAGCGGTTGACGCAGTATTGGCAATCGTATATGCACACGTTGGTCATCAGCACCTTCAGCAGCGAGATGCAGCGCCCGTCCGCCGAAAAGCTGTGACAAATCCCCGGCGCGCAGGTCGAGCCGAGCATACCGTTGGTTGCGGAACGCGTGACGCCGCTGGAGGTACATGCCGCGTCGTATTTGGCGGAATCTGCCAGCAATCGCAGTTTCTCCATCAGTTCCATAGGTTCACCCCAAAACGAACAATAGTTCTTTTCGAGGACAGTATACCACATATCGGCATATTTGTCAAACGTTTGTTCGAGCAAGGGCGTTTTTTTACATCAGCCCCTTTGCCGCCATAAACCCCATCAAAATACCTGCAGCACAGCCGAACAGCACGCCAAACAGCGTTTTCAGACGGCGGCGACGGCGATTGCGATGCAGCGCGCTGTAGCCGCCTGCTGCGCGTACCACACGCCGCACTTCCTCTTGCAGACGATTTTGAGACACATCAGCGCAGTCGGCGCGCAACACCAACAAAACGCGTTCAAAAAAGGGATTATCCGTTTCTGCTACCTCTATCATTTGATGATTGATACCTTTGATCATATCATGTAACACTCCTTTGTCGGTTCTGTACCTGCTGCTTACAGTATCGCCGATTGGCGGTTTTCATATGCACAAGCCAGCAAGATTTTACCGCTTTTTTTGCAAATGTTTGACAAGGATTTAACGAAAAATACAGCGCGTAAAATCCGGTGGTGCGACTGCATTGTGGAAAACTATGTGGAATATGTGGATAAACCCTTTAAAACCGTCAGAATTTTTCCAACTGCCGATGTTAAAAACCATATTTTCCCATTTTATATCATCAAACACACCGCCTGACAGATACAGACGGTTATGAAACCTTTACGTATTTTATTGCGTACATTGTCTGCTGCAGAAAACCGCAAAAAACCCGTAGGATTTGTGGCTTGACATCCGAAAATGCTTGCGATATGATGAAATCAAATCATACGATAGAAGAAAGTGTGGAAGAGTTATGCGACATGTGTTTTCAGATAAGTTTGCACCGGATCACACATGGTGGACGACGGAGGAAGAGCGGTGCCGTCGGCAATGGTGTTTGAACGGCAGTTGGCAATTTGCGCCCATGCCGTTACCGCCGACCTATGTGCGGAATACGGGTGAGCCGCCGACACTGCCGTTGCCGCAAGAAACGGATTTTTCCGAAACGCCGATCCGCATTCCGTCTCCCTGGAACGGCAATACGTGGGGAAACGGGCGGGTGGATCGCACCGACCCAGCCCGCCGTTACAGCCCGGATTCGTTGTACTATCCCTCTTATCCGGTCGAGTGGGACTCGGCACAGCAGGGTTGGCTGCGCCGTACCGTGACACTGCCCGCCGGGGAGACGGGCAGACGCCTGCTGCTGCATTTTGAAAGCGTCATGGGGCAAGCGACGGTCTATGTGAATGGACAGCAGGTGGGCAGCCATTTTGACAGCTTTTTGCCGTTTGAATTGGATGTGACCGACTACCTGCACGAGGGCGAAAATGAGCTGTTGGTCGGTGTGCAGCAAATGCACCTGTTCGATCGGCAGAGCGCCGTTTACAAAAATATGCGCACGCCGTATGCACACGGCTCGAATACACAGGGATTGGCGGGCATTTGGCAGGATGTATATCTGCTGTCGCTGCCGCCTGTAACGATATCCGATGTATATGTAAAACCGCTGGTGGATGTGGATCGGCTCGAGTACGATGTGACGGTGGTCAATACGACGGCAAAGCCGCAGACGGTTTGCATCGACGGTGCGGTGCATCGGTTTCTTTGCACGCCGGACGCGGTCGTGCCGGACGGACGGTTGGGCGACGCGGCACTGTTGCTGTCGCCGCAACGGTTGTTGCTGACGCCCGGTGGGAGCGTGACGGTTACAGGCAGGGTGACTGTCGGTGGACGGCTGCAAACATGGAGTCCGGATACGCCGCAATTGTATACCCTGTTGTTGTCCATGCGCACCGAGGAAGGCTATGAAGATGTATCGGCCACCCGTTTCGGATGGCGGCAACTGCATTTGCAGGACAAGCAGATGCTGCTCAACGGCGAACCAATCGTGTTGGTCGGGGATATCTGTCATCCGTTCGGTCCGTTTATGTTTTCGCGACGCTTTATCCAAAGCTGGTATCGGCTGATCAAACAGGTCGGCGGCAATGCGATACGCCTGCACGCGCAGCCGCATCCGCGGGTGTTTTTGGAAGTTGCGGATGAAATGGGGATCATGGTGCTGGATGAGACCGCGATCTTCGGAAGCTGCCTGACGCTGAATTTCGAGGACGAACAAGCGTGGGAACGGTATCAGGAGCATTTCGACGGGCTGATCCTGCGCGACCGCAATCATCCCAGTGTATTTGGCTGGAGCTTCGGCAATGAGTTGTTTGCCATTTTCCTGTACGATGACGTCGCCAAACGCGATGAAGCGGGATTTTACGCCAGGCTGTTTGAGCTGGGCAATCGCGCACGTTCTTTGGATGTCACCCGAGACTTTGTCACCTGTGACGGCGACGAGGATCTGTGCGGGACACTGCCCGTATGGAGCAAGCATTACGGACACGGGGCGCGGTCGCTGCCGGACATCGACAAGCCCATGGTGGTGGGCGAAAACGGCGGTACGTATTATGCGCGGCTGGAGCAGATGGCGGAGTTCAACGGCGAAACCGCCTATGCGAGTTATGCCGGACGCAATCAGGCGTTGGGTATCGATCTGTACAACAATTTACGGGCATTTGAGGGCAAGCTGGTGTATTTTTCACCCAGCGAATTGATGTGGTTCGGGCTGGAGCATCTGCCGTATGGGTACGACGATTTCACCCGCCTGCCCACTTTGGAAGACGGTGTTTTCTTCCTGCATTTTGCCGAGGGCGAACCGGGTATGTATATAGAGCGCATCCCGCCCTATGTCGGCACACTCAACCCGCAATTTGACGAGACCCTGCCGGAATATCGGCCGCTTAGTATGCCGGAGGCGATGCGGGACGCCTTGAAACGTGACAATACGTTGGATGCCAAATGGCAGCCTGCCATCCCTGTGCTGCCGTTACCGCCGTCCTATGAACATCGCGCGGACGTTTCATTTGTCGGAAGTGCCGCGTCGGATGCATATGCGCTGCTCGGCAATGCCGGATTGACCTTTACGGCAGACGGAGCGTATGTAGTGGTGGATATGGACAGTTGCAGCGAAACGGCATGCGCACGGGTAAAGGCGGCGACAGCAGCGGGCGGTCTGGCGTTTCTGCACATCACAAGCGACGTCGGCGCGCGCAAAGCCGCCGACTGGCTGGGCGGCACACTGGAGCTGACCGACCGCGCGGCGACCATGCTGACGCGCGCGTCCACGCACCCGTTTGTGGCGTCGATCGGGCTGCCTGAGATGTATTTTGCGGAAAACAAAACGGACAAGTATATCCTGTCATATGGCATGACGGGTACACTTGTCCGCGAAGGGGAGACGTTGTTGACAGCGGCCGATGTGGACTGGTCGTGGTTCAACAATCATCCCGAAAACGAAAAATGCGGCGCGGTGGTGCTGTATGAGCATTTGCAAAAGGCAAGCGGCGCAGCGCTTGTACTGCTGAAACACGGGAACGGTCACGTGTTGTTGTCCACCATGCGCATGTCGCCGCGTTCGGCGGCGCACAGTGCGTTTTTCCATCGGTTGTTTACCGATATAGGTGCTGCGGTCGGCGACTGCCGTGCAGTGGATGAGACTGCTTCCACCGCCGTACACGATTTACTGTTAAACGGGCCGGTCAGCAACTGACCGGCCCATACCGTTTTGTTCACACCAATATTGTCATCAGCCATTCGACTAAAAACACCGTAACACACGCGCAGCCGGATACCACGAACAGATTTTTGCCGTAATACGCCAGCACGGCGGCGATCAACAGGGCTGCCAGCCCCGACCATATACTGGTGGTGGCGTACAGGATCGCGGGGAATGTCATGACGGCCAGCGTCACATAGGGCACATAATACAGAAACGAACGGATGTATACGTTTTGAATCTGCCGCCGGATCAGCGTCAGCGGCAAAACGCGAATGGCATAGGTCACGCCCGCCATGACGGCGATATAGATCCAGACATTAGCCTTCATCGCCGTTCACCTCGCCTTCCTTGATCGGGAACAGAAACGCCGCCCCGCCTGCAATCAGGATCGTGAGCAGGATGATACGCATTCCGTCGGAAATATCGCGCAAAAACGGCGTCCACGCAAAGACAGCGCTCAATCCCATCGACAGCAGCACCAGCCCCATGATGTGCTTGTCACGTCGTGCCGGCGGTAGGATGATCGCCAAAAACATGCCGTACAGCGCGACGCCCAGTGCATTGATCAGCCGTTCCGGCAGCAAGCCGCCGGAAATTACGCCGAACAATGTGCCAAACGACCATGCGGGGATGGCGATGCTCATAGCGCCGTATGTATAAAACGGGCTCAGCCAGCCGTCCTGCCCGATGGAAATGCCGAAAATCTCGTCCGAAATGCCGAACGCCATCAGAAAGCGATGGAAAAACGGGGCTTTCGGGTCGATTTTTTGGGATAACGCGCAGGACATCAGGCAATAGCGCAGATTGATGACCAATTGTGTGACCGCCATCTCCACATACGCCGCCGCCGCGCTGATCAAGCCAAGCGCCGCAAATTGACCGGCGGAGGTCAGGTTGGTCGCCGACATGGAAAACGCCTGAAAAGGGGAGAGCCCCGTCTTTTTGGCGACGATGCCGAAGGAGAAGGAGACGGCAAAATATCCGAGCGCGATCGGAATACCGTCGCGCATACCCTTAGAAAATGCAGAACGTCTGAGTGACATGATGAGGTTCCGTCCTTATTCACAAATTGTGCCGAATGAGAGTATAGCACTTGTCGAAATGTCTGTCAATCGTATGCGATATAAAACGGTCGTTCTTCAGTGAACGACCGTTTTGCTGTATCACCATTTTTTGCGATATTCCGATGCGCTGCAACCTTCCAGTTTGCGAAAGACCTTTGCAAAGTAGTTGGTATCGGGGATACCGCACATATCTGATATTTCGTCAATACTCTTATTTGTAAACCGCAGCAGTTCTTTGGCGTAGGTGATACGGGCGCTGCTGATATATTCTCCCACCGTCATGCCGAAGGACAGCCGAAACGCTCGAGCCAGATAAAACTTATTGACAAAGAACTGATCCGCAATCGTGGTCAGAGAGAGCTTTTGCTGGAGATGCCTGTCAATATATTCACGAATTTGCTCCAGTTGTTCGGAGGTCTCGTTCGGCTGACCGCTGATACGGTTGGTGACGCACAATGTGAGCAGATCGGTCAGCAACTTGGCCAAGAGAAAATCGGTTTTGACATGTCCGGATTTGTGCAGTTGGATGCAGTTGTTGATGATGTTGGTATAGTCGCCGGGGCAGGATGTGTGAAACACCATGGACGAGGAAAGCTCCTCATAAAAGGCGCTGTAGGCGGCTGCGCATCCGCCGTTCATATGCACCCACATCAAGTGCCACGGTTCTTCTGCGCTGCTGCGGTGCGTATAATGATGATGACAATCCAGAAAGATACAGTCATTCGTCTGCATCGGGTAGGTTTGTCCGCGATAGCGAAATTCGCCGCGCCCGCTCAGCACGATCACAAACAAATAGGAATCCAGCTTTTCACGCGTATTGGAGTGTTGCTGGATGCTTTGCAGCGATCCCGCCTCTTGCAAATACAGTAGATTTTTGCGTGCAAATTCCCCGGGCGTATGCAAAATACGATTCGACAGTACGTCTTCGGATTCGTATGAACCAAACAATTGCTGGTCGGGATGGGGTGTAGCATTACTCATATAGAATAGTCACTTCCGGTCATATTTTGCCGTTTTATCGTAAAGATAAAAACGGCGCACGAAAACACAGATGGGAATCCTTTTTTCAAGAAAGTACAACCATGTTTCCTTGCAATATTTTGCAGTATAGCAGACAATATGAGAAAAATCAATAGAAAGCAGTAAAATCTTGCAGATAAAATGCGGCGTTTGTCGAACTTGATTTTCCGGCGTCTTTAATGCTTTGCGTCATTTTTTTTCCGTTGTGTCGTATATATACGATAGAGGGGGCGGGGGAAATGCGCGTCATTCTTGACAGGCACAGTTTGCGGCGTGCCATCACCTTGACAGTATCGGCTTTCTGCATGGTGGGTGTTTGTTTGCTGATGCATCCGCTGGCGACGGTTTCTACCACATCGGCAGACGCGCCGAACGAAACAGACGGCGTACATTTACCGATCATCATGTACCACAGCATTCTGAAAAGCGGAAAATCACTCGGAAAATATGTGATTTCCGAGGCGGAATTTGAGGATGATCTGCGGTATCTGACGCAAAACGGCTATACCACTGTGGTGATGCAGGATGTGATCGATTATGTCAAACAAAATAAACCGCTTCCTGAAAAGCCGATCATGCTCACCTTTGACGACGGCTATTACAACAATTATGTGTATGCGTATCCGCTTTTGCAAAAATACCATTGCCGCATGGTGCTGTCGCCGATCGGATGCTGGACGGAAGCGTACAGCGAACAGCCGGATATGCATGTGAACTATTCCCATGTGACATGGACGCAATTACAGGAAATGAAGAATTCGGGGTTGGTGGAGATTCAAAATCATTCCTATAACATGCATTCCACCGATTCGGGACGAAAAGGCAGCAAAAAAAAGGCAGTGGAAAGCATCGCGGAATATCAGGCGGTATTTTCGGAGGATGTGAGCAAGATGCAGGAGCTTTTCAAGCAACATCTGGACGGATATGCGCCCAGTACCTTCACCTATCCGTTTGGCGCGATCAGCCGAGAAGCACTGCCCATTTTGCAACAATTGGGGTTTGAAGCCGCCTTGACCTGCGAAAGTCGTATCAATCTATTGTCGCATGATGCGGATGACTTATACAAACTGGGGCGGTATTTGCGTCCGCACGGCGTGTCTGCAAAGGCTTTTTTTCAAAAAATTCTTTAACGAGAGGAGTCGTTACCTTGCCCAGTGTGTTTTTAAGCCCATCGGTACAAGAATTCAACCCGTATGTGATCGGTGGGAATGAAGAACTCTACATGAATCGCATTGCCGATGCCATGGAGCCGTATTTGGTTTCCAACGGCATTCGGTTCAACCGCAATCATCCGAACCAGTCGCTTCCACAGGTGATCCAGCAATCCAACAGCGGGCAGTACGATCTGCATTTGGCGCTTCACTCCAATGCCGCCCCCGAGTCGCTGTCCGGTACTTTGCGCGGAACGGACATTTATTATTACGCCGGCAGCGCTGCCAGCAAACGAGCGGCGGACATTATCGCGGGAAACTGGAAACGCATTTATCCCGATCCTTCCAAGGTACACGTGATCGCCAATTCGACGCTGGCAGAACTGACACGTACCAAAGCGCCTGCCGTATTGATCGAAACCGCGTATCACGATAACGTGCAGGATGCGCAGTGGATCGCCGACAACATTCAGGAAATTGCACGCAATCTGGTGCAGTCGCTGACACAGTATTTCGGTATCCCGTTTGTGGAAGCACAAACTCCGCGGCAAGCAACCGTAACCACTGCCGGCGGCAACTTACGCATTCGCGCGCGACCGAACACCACGTCGACCGTTCTCGGCAGTGCGCCGAACGGTGCGCCGATCACGGTACTCGGGCAATGGAACAATTGGTATGTGGTGGATTACAACGGGCTGATCGGCTATGCGTCCACAGCGTTTATACGATAAAAAAACAGGGAGCATAGACTCCCTGTTTTTTTAGTATCCGTGCCCAAGCATTCAATCGTCTTCTTTTTTCTTCACCTTGATATGTGCCAAGGGATTGTTTTCCGCCGCTTGTTTGATTTGTTCGTCGGAGAGATGTGTGTATATTTCCGTTGTTCCGAGATTTTCGTGCCCCAACACGTCTTTCAGGACGCGAATATCCACATGCCCGTGCTGATACATCAAGGTGGCGGCGGTGTGCCGCAGCTTGTGGGTGGAGTACCCCTCTGCACCGGGAACGCGTTTCAAATAGGATTTGACGACATAATACACGCCTTGTGCTGAGATACGCTGTTGCAAATGGCTGAGAAACAGGGCGTTTTTATCTTTCACGCCGTCCACGGGACGCACCTTCAGATAGTCCTGAATGGCATCCCAGCACGCGTCGTTCAAATACAGCATCCGTTCCTTATTACCTTTGCCGACCACTCGCAGCGTGTGATCCTGCCCGATGTCAGACAGGTTAATACCCGCCACCTCCGCACGCCGCAAACCGCAGTTCAGCAGCAGCGTGAGCATACAATAATCGCGTTTTTCAAATTCTCCGTTCACTTGTCCCAGCAGATCGATGCTTTGCTCCAGTGTCAGATATTTCGGAAGAGATTTTTTGGATTTCGGCGTTTCGAGATTTTGGATCGGATTGGTCTTCAGCGCATGGGTGTGATCGGTCAGATAGCGAAAAAACATGCGCAACGATGTGGTTTTTCGGGCGCGACTGCGCGTCCCGTTGCCGCGCTCGTTTTTCACATAGTTCAGATATTCGTAAACATCCGTCAGGGTAATAGAGGCAATAAACGGAATGTCAATATCTAAAATGTTGATCTCCTCATCCGGCACAGAAGGGGAGACAAGGCCGCGTTGGCGCTTCATATAGCGAAAAAAGGAGCGCAGATCCAAAAAGTATTCGTTCACCGTCTGCGTTGAGCGACCCTTGATGGTTTCGATATACCCGAGATACTCCCGCAATACAGGCGGGCATTGCGCTAAATAATCCGATTTCATAGGGAAGCCTCCTTCGTGAAACAGTTTCACGATAAAGCGCGTCGAATGCGCTGGCGCAAATCATCCGCGCTATAGACATGTAAAATGCGGTAACCGCTGTTAGCAAATACAGCATCAATAAATTGATCGCGGGCGATGCGATCCGGCTGCTGATGAGAGCGGTCGTCCAGTTCGATGATAAGTTTGGGTGTCAGTGTGTCGGGATCGCACAGCACAAAATCCACATGCTTGGCGCGGATTTTGCTGAAATATTTGCCCCAGTCGGATTTGGACAAGCCGTCCTGAACCTCCACAAGATCCGCTACGCGAATTTTGGATAGCACATGCAAATGCAGCGCATCTGCCACAGGACGCAGTTCACGATAGAAATCCAATTCATGGTTGGTCAGCAATGGACGCTTGATATACGGACAGATATCACGGGACGCCTTCAATGGAGATCGTTTCCAAAAAGTCAGTTTCCAGTGGATCAGCAGGACGATCACAAGTGCTATTGCTATCATACCTGTTACGACAGCAAAAATCAAGTGAAAAGATGACGGAATCATATCATGCATTCCTTTCGTACATGAAGCTCAAATCCGGCTTTGACTAGCCGGATATTCTGTTCAAACTCCCCCGAACTAAACAAAATATTCATTTTGTTTAGTTATGTCGATTTCTTTCATTTTGTTTAGTTATGTCGATTTCTTTCAAGCCCTCTTCCGAAGTATGCGAACATATAAAACAAACCCTTCCGTATAGCATTATATCACATACGAAAGGGTTTGCGCTATAGATATTCGATTGGTTTTTAAAACTCACGCGCCGTAATAGGCGTTGAGGTACATTTGCTTGATCTCGG